>DASUYB010000133.1 GCA_036377595.1 Longimicrobium sp.
AGCTTCGCGTCGCTGGCCGAGCTCGAAGCGACGCTGAGCAAGCGTTGCTGCGAGCTCGGCGAGCAGACCGAAATCATCCGAAGTACCACCTGCTTCCGGTGGTGGCCCACGGACGCAAATGCGTCAACTGTATAGCCGGATCTGGTATGAGAGATTCGAAGCATTCAGGACACCGCGCTCATTCGCGCCGAACGAGAACGGGCCGCGCCTCCGTCGGGAAGCGCGGCCCGTCCATCTTTGCCGAATCCGTGACCGTCAGCCGGCGGCGACGGGCTCGGGGGCGACGGCGCGGTTCAGGCGGTTGCGCAGCTCGTCCTCCTCGATCCCCAGCATCGTGGCGGCGCGGCCGTGGTCGCCGTCCACGAAGGAGAAGGTCTTGAGCACCAGCGTGCGCTCGGCCTGCTCCAGGCTGGTGCCCACGGGCAGGCGCACCTCGCGGTCGTCGCTGGTGATCAGCTCGTGCGCGCGCAGGTCGCCCAGCGTCACCTGGTCGGTGCGCGCCAGGATCACCGCGCGCTCGATGGCGTTCTTCAGCTCGCGGACGTTCCCCGGCCAGCGGTAGGTGTTGATGAACTCCAGCGCCTCGGCCGCGAACCCCTTGAGCGGCTTCTGGTTCTCCTCGGCGAAGCGGCGGAGGAAGTGCTCGGCCAGGATGCGCACGTCGCCGCGGCGCTCGCGCAGCGGCGGCAGCTGCAGCGGGATGACGGCCAGGCGGTGGTAGAGGTCGTCGCGCAGGTCGCCGTCCTCCAGCGCCTTCTGGATGTTCTTGTTGGTGGCGGAGACCACGCGGATGTCCACGTGGATCTCCTTCTTGCCGCCCAGGCGGCGGAAGGAGCGCTGCTCCAGCGCGCGCAGCAGCTTGACCTGGATGTCGGGCTCCATCTCGGCCACCTCGTCCAGGAAGAGCGTGCCGCCGTCGGCCAGCTCGAAGCACCCGGGCTTTTCGTTGATGGCCCCGGTGAAGGCGCCCTTCTCGTGCCCGAACAGCTCGTTCTCCAGGATCTCGCGGGGAAACGCGGCGCAGTTGATGGCGATGAACGGCCCCTTGGCGCGCCCGCTCTTGTCGTGGATGGCCCGCGCGACCAGCTCCTTCCCCGTGCCGCTCTCGCCCACGATGAAGATGCTGGCGGCGCTGGGGGCGGCGGCCTCGACCATCGAGTAGATCTCGCGCATCTCCTCGCTCTGGCCGATCAGGTCGCCGAAGCGGGTGAGGTTCTTGAGCTTCTCCTCGAGCTGCTTGTTGGCCTGCTTGACCCGGTACGCCTCGAGCGCCTTGGGCAGGAGCGCCTTCAGCCGCTCCACGTTCAGCGGCTTCTCCAGGTAGTCGTACGCGCCCTGCCGCATGGCCTGCACGGCCGTGTCGACCGAAGCCGAGCCGGTGATGATGATCATCTCCGAGGGCACGCCGGCCTCGCGCATCTTGCGGAACAGCTCCAGCCCGTCGAGCTCGGGCATGCGCAGGTCGGCCAGCACCACGCCGTAGCCGCCCTGGCTCACCATCTCCCACGCCTTCTTTCCGTCGGTGGCCGTGTCGACCTCGAAGCCGTCGTCGGCCAGGAGCATCTGCAGACCATCAACGATGTGGCGCTCATCGTCCGCCACGAGGATCTTTTCTGCCATTGCGGGCCGTGCTTCAGCTGGGTGGTTTGTGACTGAGACGTGTAGTATACCCGCCGCCGCCGCAAAGGGTCAACCCGTTGCGGCGGAAGCATCTGCGCGGCGCGTGGAGCGCCGCGCGACCGTCATTCTACGCCCGCGCGAGCGGAAGCGCGAACACCAGCGCCGGCGCGCCCTCGGCCTCGCCGGCGTCGACCCGCCCGCCCACCGATTCGGCCAGCGTCCGCGCGGCGGCCAGCCGCGTGGCGGCGGCGTCGCCGTTCAGCGCGGCCACCACGGAGCCGCTGTCGGCCAGCGCCAGCCGGCTCTCGCCGCCCTCCTCGGCCACGGTGATGCGCAGCGTGGCGCCGCGCTGCATCCGGTCGATCACCTCCAGCACCAGGTTCAGGATCACCTGGCGGCTGGGCTCGCGGGGGACGAACACGCGGGCCATCCCCCCCCGCGGGCGGTAGTCCACCTGGATGTCGCCATGGCGCGCCTCGAGGAGGATCAGCTCCATCACCTCCTCGGTGAGCTCGTTCAGCGTGGTGTTCTCGGCCCCGCGCCCGGGGCGCGACAGGCGCAGGAGGAGCTCGATGCGGCGGTTCACCCGCTCCAACTCGCCCGCCAGCACGCCGATGTAGCGCTGCACCTCGTCGGCGCTGTCGGCGCGCGCCACGCGCCGCTTGAGCACCTCCAGGTTGATGACCATGGAGTGCAGCGGGTTCTTGATCTCGTGGGCCAGGTCGTCGGCCAGCCGCTCCAGCAGGTCGAGCTTGTTGGCGCGCAGCGTGGCCGGGTCCGCGGCGGTGCCGGGGTCCTGGGTCTGCGCGGGGGCGTCGGCCGGGTGGAGGCTGGGGGTTTCGGTGATCACGGATCTCGGGTGTACGGCGCCCCGTGGCCGCGCACCCGTGAGGGTGCCCGACCGGCCGGACGTCGTCGTCAGCTCGTCTCAGGAGTTTCCCGCCGCCAACAAACGCCCGTTCACATCAGAATCGGGCTTTCCTGCCTGTCTAGCACAAACCGTTCCCACGGAACCCGCGTTTCCCGCGCCGGAGCAAACGGTCTCTGGTGGCGCCGCTACACTGCTTTCCCAGCTGCCCCCTGCGACCAGCTGAAGGACCTGGGGGGTTGCGCATCCGCCGGGCGAAGCGAATTCTATTCGCACCCCGCCAAGAAGTGCGCTTAGAATACATTTCATACCATTAACTTGCTCTGAAATTAGTTCTAGAGCACGTGCTCGCCAATGGCCGTATGAATCCTGAAGCGAGGATCAATGGGCGTAACGAACATCTGGCACGTGCTCAACCTCCGCTCCATGCCGTTCTTCCAGGACGCGCTGGAGCCGGGCACGGGAGTCCGCTATCCGCTGTCGCTGTTCGTGGGCCGCCGGCGCGAAGCGCGGACCGTGCTCAGCGAGATCGGCGGATCGCCGCACAGCCGCACGGCGGTGCAGGGTGCGCCCGGCGTCGGGAAAACCACGCTGGTGAACTACGTGAAGGCGGAGCTGACCGCCGACGCCTACATCGCGGACGCGAACCCGATCAGCGTGGTGAGCGCCGCGACCGCCGAACACCTCCTCCTGTCGATCCTCACCTCGGTTCACGATGCCCTCGTGGCTCGCGACGAGACGCTGGCGTATCTCGAGCCCATGCGGAAGGTGAGGCAGCTCCTCGGCATCGAGCGGTCCCGCACCTTCAACCTGAACCTCGGGTTTGCGCACATCGGCACCGCCGGCGCCGGAACCGGGCAGCAGCGCCATACGGGGCCGGGGGCGCTCACCGTGCAGCCGCAGCGGCTCCTGCGGGAGCTCAGGGACGTCGCGACGGATCGGCTCCAGACGCCGGGCGTGCTCATCCACCTGAACAACCTCGAGAACGCATCCGAAGCGGACCAGGCGAAAGCGGCGCAGATCATCCGCGACCTGCGCGACACCGGCCTGATGTTCGACGGGTTCCACTTCCTCCTGGTGGGCACCGACGACGCGATCCGGACCGTGGTGGCCGCGCAGGAGCAGCTCCGCAGCGTGTTCTACAACCCCGGCGCGCTGCTCCCCCTCACTCCGGCGGAAGTGGACGAGCTCCTCGCCGCCCGCTACGAGCATCTCCGCGTGGACCCGGACCGGCCCTGGCTCCCGCCGGTGGAGACGGAGGCGGTGCACGAGCTGTACGGCCTCTTCAGGGGCAACCTGCGGGGTACGCTCCACGCGCTGAACCAGGCGGCCAAGGAGCTGGTGGGGCACGGGAACCGGCCGACCGACCCGATGACGGCGAAGGAGATGCGGCCCGTGCTCGCCGGGGTCTACGCCCAGAAGATGGCCGCCGACCTCACGCCCGCCGAGCTGTCGTTCGTGGACCGCATGCTGCGCGGCGGCGTGCACTCCGCGGTCACCCAGGCACAGGTGGCGAAGGCGCTCGATACGAGCCAGAAGACCGTGTCGGAGATGTTCGGCGCGCTGCGGCGGAAGGGCTACATGATGGAGTCGGACGCACCCCGCGTCGCGCGGGGACCCGGCCGCCCCGCCCTGAGCTACGAGCTCACCGCCCCGGCCCGGATCGCGTTCGGCGAGTTCGCGGCCTAGGACGGAGGCGAGACGCCTGGTGAAAAACGGCACCGGCACGCATGCGTTGCGTGCCGGTGCCGTCGCGTCTCGCTGAAGAGCTGCCGATCGGCAGTGCCTCGCCCGCTCAGTCCGACAGGTCCCAGTCGTCGGCGGCGGCCTTCATGCGCATGGCGGCGGGGCCGCTGCGGCGGAACTCGGGGAGCGGCACGATGCGCTTCACCATCTCCTGCGTGTCGTTCACGCGCAGCTGGCGGAAGAGGAAGGCGAAGGTCTCGCGCAGCACGCCGCGGATCTTCTCGCGGTCGCCCTCGGGGAGCTCCCACAGCTCGCGCTTGAACGCGCCCAGCGCCTTCTTGCGCGCCTTGTAGATGAACTGCTCCTCGGTGTCGCCCGACTTGCGCTCGTCCTGGAAGTTCTGGCGGCAGTGCTCGTACATCCGCTCGCGCAGCTCGGCGGGGACGGCGTCGTAGACCAGGTTCTGGAAGTTGGTGGCCAGGTGGATCTCGGCCGTCTCCACCTCGGGGAACTTGCCGAACGCGCTCTGCGGCAGGGTGCTGGCGCCGTGCTGCACCGCGCCCGCCATCCCGTACTCGTCGCGGGCGATCCGAGACAGCGTGCGCAGCGTCTCGAAGTCGATGGCCACGTCGGCGATGCTCCCGTCGGCCAGCACCACGCCACCGTGCGTGGTCCCGCTCTGCACGCTGATCTTGCTCAGCCCGTCGATCTGCCCGCCCACCGTTTCCGCCAGCCGCGCCAGCTCGCGGTTGTAGCCGTCCATGTAGGCGCGCAGCTCCTCGGGGGTGCTGTTCTCCGTCCCCACCTCGCCGATCTCGCCGCCGATGGAGACGGTGATGCCGTCCGGCTGGTAGTGGCGCACGTACGCGGTCAGCTCGGCCGAGAGGCGGTAGTTCGTCGCCTGCTGCGCGTCGAGCCCCTCCTGCGACAGGTCGACCAGCGTGGACGTGTCGATGTCGATGTTGTAGAAGCCGGCGTGCAGCGCCTCCTTGATGAGGTCCTTGACCGCGCGGACCTCGGCGTGGGCGTCGGCCTTGTACTTCTTGGCGTTCACCTGGAAGTGGTCGCCCTGCACGAAGAGCGGGCCCGTCCATCCTTCCTTGATGGCCGCCGCCGTCATCACCGCCACGTACTCGTGCGGGCGCTGGTCGGTGTAGCCGATCTCGCTGCGGGCGATCTCGAGGATCATGGCGCCCACGTTCAGCTCGCGCGCGGCGGAGAAGAGCGCCCGCGCGCTGTCGAACGAGCTGGCGCGGATGTTCATCGCGGGAACGGTGAAGCCGTGCACCTCGCCGCGGCCGCGCGCCATGTACAGCTCGTGGATCGACGCGGGCGCCACGCCCACCGCGCGCCCGGCCTCGGCGATCAGCCAGCGGGCGGTGTCGCGCACGTCGGCGTCGGCCTCGAACACGGCGGCGTGCGCCAGCCGGTCGATGCCGCCCCGCCGCAGCGCGTCGGCGTCGACCAGCGAGAACGCGCCGTCGGCGACGCGCACGGAGCCGGCGACCTGCGCCAGCAGCGCCTGCACCGCCGCGCCGGAGAGGATGGCGAGGTCGTCGGCGGGAGTCGTGACGGTGGCCACGGGGATCTCCTTCGGTCTATGGATGAACGGAATTCGTCACTTGCGAATCTGCCGAGGATGCCTCGGGAGGGCGCCCAATCTGCACGCAATCGCCGTGCTGCGGCAAGTCGGGAAAGGGTCAATCACACGGAGGGAACGGAGGGAGCGGAGGAACTCATCTCATCTCCATCATCCCTCCGTTCCCTCTGCTTCCTCCGTGTGACTTCCATGGTCAGGGAGATCTGGTCTGGCGATTGCTTTCTCTGCCGCGTATGAGAATCGGGAGGATGGCGATGGGCGCCGCGGCGGCGGCCGGGGCGCTGGGGGCGTACGCGTTCCTCGTCGAGCCGCGCTGGCTGCAGGTGACGCGGACGAAGATCCACGCGCGCGATCTCCCGCCCGCGCTGGAGGGCTTCCGCATCGCGCTGCTGACGGACCTGCACGCGGGGGAGGGAACGCCGCTGTCGGTGGTCCGCCGCGCCTGCCGGATGGCGGTGGCCGAGCGGCCGGACCTGATCGCCGTGACGGGAGACTTCGCCGCGGACGACGCGCCCGGGTTCCGCGACGTGCTGTCGGCGCTGGCCTGCCTGGACGCGCCGCACGGGGTGTACGCCGTCCCCGGCAACCACGACCACATCGTGGGGATCGAGCGCTGGCACCAGGACGTGGGCGAGCACCCCGTGGTGCGCGACCTCACCAATCGCGCCGTCATCCTCGACGTGGGCGGCGCGCGGCTGTGCGTGGCGGGGGTGGACGACTACTCGATGGGCCAGCCGGACATGGGCGTGCTGCCGCCGCCGGACGAGCGCGACTTCACCCTGCTGCTGGCGCACGACCCCGACCAGGCGGAGCGCGCGCGCCGGGTTTGCGACGCGGTGGACCTGATCGTGAGCGGCCACACGCACGGCGGGCAGGTGCGACTCCCCTTCGTCGGCGCGCTGAGGAACTCGGCGGAACGCGAGGATCTGTACGAGCAGGGGCTGCGCCGGAGGCCGTGGACGCAGGTCTACACCTCGCGTGGGGTGGGCACGGTGCACCTGCCCGTGCGCTTCCTCTGCCGGCCCGAGGTGGCGGTGCTGGAGCTCACCGGCCGACCGCGCCCCGCGCGCCACTTCTGATCGGGAACACCTTTTGCTAGGCGGAAGGGTCCCAAACAGTTCCGGAGCGCCGTCGGACGGGACGACGCACCCGGCAGCCAAGGACCGGTTCCGTCCCCGCGGAGGCAGGCATGGCAAGACAGACTGGGATCGTGGAGTTCTTCAAGGACGACAAGGGGTACGGCTTCATCCGGCCGGATGGCGGCGGGAAGGACGTGTTCGTTCACCACTCCGTCATCCAGATGGAAGGCTTCAAGTCCCTGAAGCGTGGCGACCGGGTGGAGTTCGAGATCCAGGAGGATCCGAAGGGCCCCCGCGCCGCCGACGTCCGCCGGGTGGAGGACGACGGCAGCGGCGGCGCCAGCGAAGGTGACGACGTAGCCGCCTGAGCCGTCCACGGGCCCCGCAGCGGGCCCGGACCGGGATCGGCGCTGCCCCGAAGGGCCGGCGCCGATTCGGCGTTCATGCGCCCCTTTGCAGCAGGTTTGTAGAGATACAAGTTACCTGTCGTATATCCGCTGGTCGCGCTTATCGGCCGCAGTCTTCGCAGCACTAATCGCTTCGCACAGCTGTTCCATTCCACCTTCACCATAAAGCATGATACAGTGCCACTTCGCCAATTGCCTTGGGATCTCACATTCTTCCAACATTACAGGAATGACGAATATAGCACCGAAGGGTTGCCGGTCTGCAACTCGTAACGCCTTATGGATCTCCGTTTGTACAATTCCAACCTTTTCCGCACTTCTTCGGCTCAGACAAACTACAAAAGCGACAGAGGCTTCAATTGCCATTTCTATTTCCTCCCACCAGTCTTGACCACCGATTAGTTTCTTTTCATCCATCCATGGATCCAAATCACGCTCTGACAGAAATTTATAAATATCGCGAACCTGTTCCTTGTCTTCAATAGCATGACAGAGAAAAGCGTAGTGCCGTTCTCTAGTATGGGAAATACGAAGAGGAGCAGCACGCAGGTTTTCACCATTGTTAAGCCGAGCATCTCCAACGGATTCTATGAGGCCAGAAGCTAGATTGTTATTGACCGGGGATTCCTCGGGTGACTTAGTGTGTAGCTTAGCTTCCAAATCAGACTTCTTAACTGATAGCAGGGGTGCACGTCGAACGCGAACCATCAACCAAGGTACTAGGATTCGGCGTACAGTTTCTAGCAACTCCCTCCGCAGTTTCGTGTATGATTCCACCGCAGCTTGCGCGCGGCTTCGTTCTCTAATCAACTGTTCATTCAACTCTTCCAAGAAGCGCAATTGCTGTCCCAAGAGGTCTCCCCGCCCAAGGAAAGCCGCTGCTGCAATGAAAGTATTGAACGTATAAGCGATCACGGCACCTCGGATTAATGCACTCGCAGCCCAATAGGTAATTTTGATGTCAAACAACGCAAGAGTCACAGCAAACGATAGAACAACCACGAATAAGGTGGTGGGAAGGGCGAGCAAAAACAGCACGTTTCGAAGAACGCGATGACGTCGCGGGATTGTGAATTGCTCAGTGATAGCATTATAAGCAGCCCGATATGCCGGCTCGAAGGCTGTGTGGATATTGAGCTTCGCTGCTTTTACCACTTCAATTCCAGCCTCTATCTCCGCTAACTCGTTCTTTGCCTCCTTGCAGACCCGCTGCCGTAGACGTTCAGGAGTAATCCTCCTCCTATCGATTTCTGCAGCGAGAGTCTTTTGCAGCAATGCAAGGTTAATCAGCCGTGACAATGATGGAACCACCTCCGCCTGTGCACCACGACCGCTTAGTTCCACAACAGTTTTTTCCAACAGCGAGGGGGTGCTTCGGACGCTTTCACGTTCATTCCAGAGATCAACCAGAGCATTATTGTCTAATTCGTGCCAGTTATATGGAGGACGCCCAAGATGGCGCTCATTAAAATACAACACTGCGACCACCAAAGGCCATCCAAAGAAAAGGATTACTCCGAGTCCCAAATACAACAGCCCGTTGAGAAGCCGCTGCCCTGAAGTAAGCAAAAACGCGCCAATCCAACGTAAGATTCTCCGGGCCTTTGAAGGGCGAGGGTCGATTCGTCTGAGCATCAGCGGATCACAATCAGTCTTCGCCTGAGTAACGCCGAGGTAGCCTATTAGGCTATAAAATAGTCTGTCGTACCCTGTGTTCAAGTAGCTGATGTGGGGTAACCATGCTTTCTACGCCCAGTGGTATTCCGATTAGACACTGGGATAAAGCACGATCTTCCCGAACTGGCCGCCGGCCTCCATGCGCTCGTGCGCGGCGCGCGCTTCGTCCAGTGGCATCACCGTGTCGATGATGGGGTCGAAGGCGCCGGAGAAGGCGGCCTGGAGCATCGCCTCGAACTCCGCCTTCGAGGCCATGGTGGAGCCGAGGATGGACACCTGCTTCCAGAACACCGCCCGCAGGTCGATCTCCACCTTCGGCCCGGTCGTCGCTCCGTAGGTGACCAGGCGCCCGCCCTGCGCCAGCGAGCGCAGGCTCCCCTTCCACGTCGCCGCGCCCACGTTCTCCACCACCACGTCGACGCCGCGCTTGCCGGTGTCGGCGTGGACGGCGGCGGCCCAGTCCTGCTCCGCGCGGTCGTATACGAACGACGCGCCCAGCGCGCGCACCCGCTCCATGTTCTCCGCGCCGCTGGTGACGGCGAACACCCGCGCCCCCATCCCCACCGCGATCTGCACGGCGGCCACGGCGGTGCCGCCGGACGCGCCGAGAATCAGCACGTCCTCCGCCGGCTGCAGGCGCGCGCGGGAGTGGAGCGCGCGCCACGCGGTCATGTACGAGATCGGCAGCGCGGCCGCGGACGCGAACGAGTAGCCGTCCGGCAGGCGGTAGACGTGGTCGGCCGCGGCGGCCACGTACTCGGCGAACCCGCCGTTGGTGTGCTCGCCCAGGATGCGGAAGCCGACGCACATCGATTCCTGGCCGCGCCGGCACCACTTGCAGGTGCCGTCCCACAGCGACGGGTTGATCACCACGCGCTCGCCCACGCGCGCGGCGTCGACGCCCGCGCCCACCTCGGCAATCACCCCGGCGATGTCGGAGCCGCCGATGTGCGGCATGGTGGTGTCGATCGGCAGGCCGCGGCGGATCCACAGGTCCAGATGGTTCATCGCCGCGGCCTTCACCTGCACCAGCACCTCGCCGGGGCCGGGGCGCGGCGTGGGAACGTCTTCGATGCGGACCACCTCGGGGCCGCCGTGCTCGTGGAAGATGGCTGCGCGCATGACTGACGGTGCTGAGTGCTGAGTGCTGAGTGCTGAGTGCTGAGTGCTGAGTGCTGAGTGCTGAGTGCTGAGTGCTGAGTGCTGAGTGCTGAGTGCGAGGTGAAGGTAGCGGCCGCCGCCGCTCGCCGCCTCTCTCCGTCGATGACAATCGACGCAAGTCGAAAGATCTGTTGCAGTTACCTCTCCCAGCAGTTTGGGAGAGGTCGAAAAAAGGAGCAGGCGAGACGGCAGTGTTGTCTCGCCTGCTCCTTTTTTCGGGTGAGGGCCCAGCGCGCCGGAGCTACTTCCCCGCCATCGTGATGCTCCCCGTCATCGTGGGGTGATAGGCGCACTTGTAGGTGCCTGCCTTGCCCACCCGCACCACCGCGGACCCGTTCGCGGGGATGTTGCCGGTGTCCCACGACCGGTCGGCCGCGGTGGCGGTGTGCGGCACGGCGTCGTGGTTCAGGAAGAGCACCTCGTCGCCCTCGCGCACCGCCTCCGCCGCGGGGACGAAGAGGAAGTTGCGGATCACCACCGTGTGGCGCTCGGGCTGGTGCTCGCGCGCGCCGCACCCGGCGAGCGCCAGCAGCGCGGCCGCCACGAGCGCCGGGTGCGGGCGCGGCGTGCGCATCATCCCCCCGCCAGCTGCGTCTGCAGGTCCTTCGCCATCTGCAGGTGCGCGGCGACGGCCGGGCGTACCTGCTCCAGCAGCGCCTTCAGCTCCGCGTTCTGCGCGCTGGGGATCAGGGTGCTGTCGATGGCCTGCAGCACCGTCTCGTGGTACTCCACCTCGCTGTCGATGTAGGCGCGGTCGAACGCCGTCGGCGCCAGCTCGTTCAGCCGCTGCCGCGTCTGCTGGCCGCCCGCCGCCAGCTGCCGGCTGGTGTTGTTCTCCTCCGGCGTCAGGTTCAGACGCCCCGCCAGCGCCACCGCCTGCTGATTGACGCCGCCGTGGTCCGTCACCATCCGTTGCGCGAACTCCTTCACCTTCGGGTTCTGCCCCTTCTCGCGCGCCAGCTCGCCCGCGGCGCTGTCCGTGGCGTTCGCGGAGACGACGATCGCCGCGATCTGCGCGTCGCTCACGGTGGACGGCTGCACCCCCGGCGGCACGCCCGGGGCGGCCGGCGGCGGGGGCGGCGGGGCGACGGCGGTGGTGTCGGTGCCGCCGGTGTCGTTGCCGCCGCTCTTGGCGCACGCGGCGGCCAGCGCCACCAGCGCCGGCGCGGCAAGGGTCAGGGCGATCATCCGGGTGCTGCGGCTCATCTGCGTTTTGCCTCCGTCTGGCGTGGTGCTGCGTGGGAACGGCTGTGATACGGGACCAGCATGCCGGCCGGATCTCCCCTGCACCACGCCCGGCGTGCGTGGAGATGAAAGTAATCGCCCCTCCGAGTTTGTCAACAATACCCTTGACTTACTAGACAAGATCGGGAGATTGGATTAGACTTGAAGGTGGAAAGGAGGGTGATTTGCAGCCGAACCGGTGGAACGAACGGCTCCTGGGGAGCACGCGCGGCCGCGTGATCACGCTGCTGCGGCGGCGCGAGCGCACGGTCAACGAGCTGGCCGACGAGCTCGGGCTGACCGACAACGCCGTGCGCACGCACCTGGCCGCGCTCGAGCGCGACGGCCTGGTGGCGCTCGTGGGCGTGCGCCGGGCGATCGGCAAGCCGGCGCACGTGTTCGCGCTGACGCCCGACGCGGATTCGCTCTTCCCCCGCGCGTACGGCGTGGTGCTGCGCACGCTGCTCGACGCGCTGCGCCGCTCGCTGCCATCCGAGCAGGTGGACGCGCTGATCGCAGAGGTCGGGCGGATGCTCGCCGCGCCCTTCCCGCGCGCGGACGGCGGGCTCGCGGATCGCGCGGAAGCGGCGGTCGCGGCGCTGTCCGCGCTCGGCGGCGTGGCCGAGGCGCGGGTGGACGGCGCGCTGGCCACCATCCGCGGCTTCGGCTGCCCCCTGCGCGAGGCGGTGGACGACCATCCCGAGGTCTGCCGCATCGCCGCCGCGCTGCTCAGCGAGATCGTGGGCCGCGAGGTCACCGAATGCTGCGACCGCGGCGAGGCCCCGAGCTGCCGCTTCACCTTCGCGGCCTGAAGTCTTCAAGAAAAGGACGAAAAGACTTGGTCTCACGCAGAGTTAGCAGAGTCAGCAGAGAGAACAGCCGCAGCCAGCCGCAGTTCTCTGCTAACTCTGCTAACTCTGCGCCTGCGTGAGACCAGATCTTTTTCTGAATCTGGTACTACCGCAGGTCAGTCGCGGTAGAGCCGATACCGCTCCTGCGTCTGGCGCCACGCCCGCAGCTCGTCGTCCCAGCGGCGCTGGATGGTGCGGGGATCGTCGCCGCGCTGGAAGGCGGCCATCGCCCACTTCGATCCCAGCATCTGCGTCATCCCGGGCGGGTCCTCGATCTTGAACTGCTGCGGGTGCAGGCGCTTGATCTCGGTCAGCAGCGCCAGCGTGGTGAACGGGGCGTCGAAGCGCTCGCGGTCCGTCACCGTCAGCCGGACCATGTGGTGCGGCTGCGAGCCCTGCGGCGTCACCGTCACCGAGTCCAGCCGCACGCCGGCGAGGTCGTACTTCCGCACCGCGGCCAGGACGGCGCCCGCGTTCATCCACGGCGCGCCCAGGTAGCTGAACGGCGCGTCCGTCCCCCGCCCCACGGCCAGGTTCGTCGCCTCCGCCAGCACCAGCCCGCTGTACTTCAGCGCCGCGTCCAGCGAGCGGATGTTGGGCGACGGGTTGATCCATGGCAGCCCCGTGCGGTCGAACCACTCGTCGCCCTCCCAGCCGTCCGCGCGGATCACGTGCAGGTCGGCGCCCACGCGGAAGCGGTCGTTCACGTAGCGCGCGACCTCGCCCACCGTCATCCCGTGGCGCAGGGGGACGGGATAGAGCCCGGTGATCGCTTGGCCGATGTGCTCCGTCCTGATCTCCATCGCCATCATCGGCCCCTGCGCCCTGGCGGTGATGGGGTTCGGCCGGTCGAGCACGACGAAGGGGATCCGCTGCGCCGCCGCGGCCTCCATCGCCAGCGCCATCGTCCACACGAAGGTGTACGGCCGCGCGCCGATGTCCTGGATGTCGAAGAGCAGCACGTCGATCCCCCGCAGCATCTCGGGCGTGGGCTTCTGCGTGCGCCCGTAGAGCGAGAAGACGGGGATGCCCGTGGCGCTGTCGACCTGGTTCTCCACCCGTGCGCCGCCCTCGTACGTCCCCCGCACCCCGTGCTCGGGGCCGAACAGCGCGACGAGACGGATGCCCGGCGTCCGCGCGAGGAGATCGACCGCGTGCTGCCCGCGCGAGGTGACGGCGGTCTGGTTGGTGATGAGCCCCACGCGCTTCCCCCGTACCAGCGCGAGCGAGTCGCGCACCAGCACCTCGAGTCCGGGAAGGACGGGGGACGCGGCGGTCCGCGCGGATCCCGCGGCCGGCGCGGGCGCGGGGAGGCTGTCGGCGCCGGCGTCGCGCTGCGGCGGCCCCGCGCTGCGGCACGCGACGGCGACGGTGACGGCGAGGGCCGCGAACAGGCGGTGGGCGTGTTGGCGTTGCATCTGTTCCGCGATAAGTTGGGCGCCCGTCCGCGGCGTCCGGCGCCGCGGCGGCTGGCACGTTCCACGCAGGTGCCGGGGCCGCCGGCCCATGGCACGTCACGGAGCGGGCGGCGCTGCGAAACGCGGGCCACGCGCGGGCCGCGACGATTCCACGGGCCGGGGCACACGGGGAGAGGGTCGGCTTGAGCGAGACGTACCGTCCGGCGCGGCCGGACGAGCTCGAAGAGGTGGCGCGGCTGGAGGCGCACTCGTTTCCCGCGCCGGGGCGCGGCCACCGCTGGTGGATGGAGTTCCTGCGCAACGGGCCGCACGGCGGCCTGGAGGCGCTGTGGGTGGCGGAGGAGAGCGGCCGGCTGGTGGGCGCCTGCCAGCTGCTGTGGCTGCGCCAGTGGATCGCCGGCGCGGCGCTGCCGGTGATGGGGCTGGCCGGCGTCGCCATCTCGCCCACGCACCGCCGGCGCGGGCTGGCGCAGCGGATGCTGACGGCGGGGTTCGAGCACGCCCGCGAGCGCGGCGACGTGGCCTCGGCGCTCTTCCCGTTCCGCGCCTCGTTCTACGAGGACCTGGGATACGGGCTGGCCGGCGAGGCGCACCAGTACCAGCTCCCCCCCGCACTGCTGCCCGACGACAAGACGGAGCGGCTGAAGGTGCGGCTGGTGGACACGCCCGACGACCTGGTGGCGATGAAGGCCGTCTACGCCGAGGCCGCGCGCCTCCTGCAGACCGGGCAGCTGGACCGCAGCGACCGGAGCTGGCGGGGATCGTGGGGCGACGACGAGCAGGCGGCGGTGGTCTACTGGAACGACGACGGGGTTCCGGAGGGATACTGCATCGTCCGCTACCGCGCCGACCTGCCGCTGGACCGTCGCTACCTGGAGGTGGAGGAGCGCGCCTGGCTGAGCATCGCGGCGCAGCGGGGGATCTACGGGTGGCTGAGCACGCTGGGCGACCAGTGGCGCGAGATCGCCTACCGCGCGCACCCCGAGGAGGGGTTCGGGGACCGGATCAAGGAGCCGCGGCTCCCCCTGCTGCAGGCGCCCAGCTGGCGGCTCTGGTTCCCCTCGGCGACGCTGGTGCGCGGGCCGATGTTCCGCGTGCTGGACGTGAAGGACGCGCTGGAGGCGCGCGTGCTGGCCAGCGAGGCGGAGCTGACGCTGAAGCTGGAGGTGGAGGACGCGCACATCCCCGAGAACCGCGGGCCGTGGCGCGTGCGCATGGAGGGCGGGGCGATGCGGGTGGAGCGCTGGATCTCCGGCCGGTGCGACGCGGAACTGGCCATGCCGGTGCAGACGCTGTCGCGGATCTACATCGGCGCCATCGCGCCGTGGCAGGCGCTGTCGGGCGGGCTGGCCACGCTGAACGGCGCCGACATCGTGAAGATGCTGGACCGCGCGTTCGAGGTGCCGAAGCCGTGGACGTTCGACCGGTTCTGAAGTGCTGAGTGCTGAGTGCGGGATCCGTGGTTCAGCCTCGCGCAGTTTGCGAGGCTTCCCAGGGTTGTAGCTGCGGCTTCAGCCGCCCGTGACGATGGCGGCCGCGCGCAGCCGCCCAGATCCTGCAGTGGGAAGCAGTTCCGTAGGTGGTCACCGACGTGGGGAACCGGATGGGAGGAGCGACGATGCGGAGATCCGGCGGGACCTGGGCGGCGCTGGCGGCACTGGCGCTCACCGCGTGCGGAGGCGGCGGAGACGCGAACCGCCCGCAGGGGGGCGACGAGGCGCCGCCCCCGGGCAACTACAACACCTTCGGCGGCGGGCCCGTCGGCGGCACGCTGGTCGTCCTCAGCGAGGGCGACGCCGACAACCTCAACCCGCTGACCTACGACAGCAACCCGGCCTATCAGCTCGTCCACCTGATGTTCCGGGCGCTCGGCCGGCGCGACAGCACGCTCAGCAACTACACCCCCGACTTCCTCGAGCGCTGGGAGCAGCGGGATCCGACGACGGTCGTCCTGCACGTCCGCCCCGGCATCAAGTGGCACGACGGCGTGCCCACCAGCGCGGCGGACGTGGTCTACACCATCCAGATGCAGAAGGACTCCACCGTCGCCTCCACCCGCCAGCAGGACGTGGAGGCGGTGACGTCCGTCCGCGCGCTGGACAGCATGACGGTGGAGGTGAAGCTGGCCAAGAGCGGGCCGTCCACCTTCAACTCGCTCCTCGAGGTCGTCCCCGTCCCCAGGCACCTGCTGGACAGCATCCCGCCGGACCGGATGCGCTTCGCGTCGTTCAACACGCGGCCGGTGGGGAACGGGCTGTTCACCTTCGTGCGCTGGAACAAGGGGCAGGAGGTGGTGGTCGACGCCAACCGCTCCGCGCCGCAGCGGCCGTCACTCGACCGCATCATCGTGCGCGTCGTTCCCGAGCCCAGCGCGCGGCTGACGGCGCTGATCAACGGCGAGGGCGACCTGGACAAGGTCACCGCCGACCAGCGCCAGCGGCTGCAGAGCGCGCCGAACGTGCGCCTGGCCAGCGCCGCCCGCGTGCGCCCCGGGTGGATCGTGTGGAACCAGGACAAGGCGCCGGGGAACGATTCCATCGTCCGCCGCGCCTTCCTGATGTCCATCAACCGCCAGCAGCTGGCCCAGGCGATGTTCGGGCCCGACGGCGAGCCGGCGCTCTCGCCCATCCCCGCCAAGCTGCGCGAGCACAGCGCCGACGTGCGGCCGATCCCGTACAACGTCGCGCAGGCGGGGCAGCTGCTGCAGCAGGCCGGCTGGGTCGACGGCAACGGCGACGGCGTGAGGGAGAAGAACGGGCAGCCGCTGCGGCTGGAGATCGAGTACAGCTCGGCCGACCCGGTGCGCTCGGACATGCTGGTCGCGATGCAGGCAATGGCCAAGCAGGCGGGGATCGCGCTCGTCCCCCGCGCGTACGAGCGCACCACCTGGGTGGAGCGGCTGCGCCAGCGCCAGTTCGTGGGCTCGTTCTGGGGATGGGGATGGGGACCGGGGGTGATGGGGCCCAACGCGCGCGTGGTCTGGCACTCGGCCAGCATCCCGCCGGGCGGGGCCAACTTCGCCGGGTACCGCAACCCCAGGCTCGACGTGCTGATCGACTCGGTGATCGTGGAGGCCGACACCACGCGCTACCACGCCATGTGGCGGCAGATCGAGCAGACGGTGATCGACGACGCCGTCTACGCGCCGATCTTCTTCGACCCCGAGTACTACGGCGTGAGCTCGCGCTTCCGCGGCGTGAAGTTCCGCGGCCCGGAGTGGTGGGAAGACGTGATCTACTGGTGGATCCCGCCCAACCTGCTCACCGCCCGCGACCGCCAGACCGGGCAGCCGGCGCGCTGAACTGCAGAGATGAGAAGATCCGCCGCCCGCCTGGCATCCAGGCGGGCGGCGGATTCTTGTGTATTGCCAAGGAGGAAACAGCAAGCCTCACGCAGAGTCAGCAGGGTCAGCAGAGAACAACAGCTGTTTAACTGCTGACCCTGCTGACTCTGCGTGAGATCATTCTGTTTTCCGGATCTGGGCATGCACTGTGGCTTACCGCCCCGTCAGCCCGCTGGACGGCGTACGGTCGCGGCGGTCGCGCGGGGCGCGGGCGCTGCCGAAGCGCAAGTACAGCTGCGGCGGGCCGTCCTGCACCCCGAACCGCCGCTCCACCACCACCTCGAGCGTCGACAGGTCCACGTTCCACTTGTCGCGGAACACGCGGAAGCCGAGCCCGGCCGACACCGCCGGCGCCCCTCCCCACCGCGAATCGCCCTCGAAGCTGCCCGACAGGTACATTCCCGCCGTGGCCACCAGGTACGGCTCCGCGCGAGACTCCCTGCCGATCCCCACGAACTGCCCCGGGAACGCGCGCGCGAGCGTCAGCCGCGGCCCGGTCGCCACGCCCTCGACCACCTCGCGGGTGCCGGGGCTCACGCCGCCGCCCAGCTCCAGCCGCGGCATCCACTCGCCGCGGCCGCCCAGCGCCAGCATCCGCCCCCACGACACCATGATCTCGCGCCCGCGCTCGGGGTCGCCGGTCAGCTGCAGCGCGATGTTGACGGTGGAGTAGCGCGGCGCGGGCTCGTACTCGCCGACCGCGCGCTGGCCGTGCGCGGCGGCGGGGATCGCGAGCAGGAGGGAGAGGATGGATGCGCGGCGGAGATGCATCGTTTCCGGGCTGCGTCCGCGGGCGTTCGGGCGTGGGCTCGGCGGTGGGTGCCGCCGAGCGCGTTCTACACGCGCCGGCGGCGAAAGATCACTCCTCCGGAACGTCCCAGAAGCGATGGAGCTGACACGGCTGCTCGCCGCCCATCTCCTCGTCCTCCGGCGTCGTCTCCACGCGCACGGCCGGCTTCGGCGCGGCATCGCCCCGCTCGTCCTTCGACGCGTCTGGTGCGTCGGCGGGCGACGAAGCGCGAGTTTCTCGATCGTCCTGCATCTCCAACCCTCGATTCCGTAAGCGATGGTGGGTGATGCAGGAAAATACGCGCCAAAGGCCGGGATGATGACACGCGAAAGGGCCCGGCACCCTCCGCCGGACCCTCGGATTCGCGTCTCCGGGTGATGCGCTACGCGTTGCCGGTTGCGATCGGAGCCGGCGCGGCCCGTTTCGGGCACCGCGGAGACGAGTAGCGCAGCAGGTCCTGGATCACCGGGTCGCCGGGGACGAGCGCCTGGTAGGCGCGGCTCACGTCGAGTGGGTGCGCGTTGAAGAGCGTCCGGCGAAGCTGGGTCACCGTCTGCCGCCCCTGCTCGTCGTAGCGCACCACGAACATGTTCCCCCTCGACAGCGCGAACCGCCGGCCGCCGATGTGCACGCGTTTGCGCAGTGGGTCGTAGTCCGACGCGAAGGTGCGCTGCACGGTCTTCCGCCCGCCCGAGAACAGCTCCCACTCGTTCGTCAGCGCATACGCCACGTCGCCGACGGTCGACACGCGCTCGACGTTGCGGACCGAATCCGCGGGGAAGATGACGAGCACGTGGTACGCCGCCGCGTTGGGAGGATCCGACGGCCTGTCGGCGTGATGCCCGATGACGCTGAGCATGCGCGCGGGCTTGCCGCCATACTCCATGTTCGACGTGCCGTCGGGCACCACCGCGCCGTTCATCCGCATCAAGGCACTTTGCGCGTGCGGCGCGGCAATCCGCCCGAACACCAGGAGCGACACCGCCAGCACGATCAGCGCGGGCACCTTCGACCTGTTCATCAGCACCTCCCTGCGGGGTGGCGGAACGTTGGACGCATCTCCATACGTCGGCACGCGTTGCGCCGTTTCATCGGCACGCCGCTACGCGCGCCCCGCGGGCGTGGGCCGGCGCGCGCATGCGATCGCCGGCTGGGCGACGTGCGCGATCACCGGATCGGAGGGGACGAGCTGCTGGAAGGCGCGGAGGGCGCAGCGCGGGCTGATCGCGGTGAGCGTGCCCGCAAGCTGGCGGACGGCCAGGTGCCCCTGCTCGTCGAACCGCGCCACGAACAGGTTGCCGTGCGAGAGCGCGTACGACCGCTCCTCGATCCATACCCGCTGCGTCACCGCGTCGTACTTCGACGTGAGGGGGCGGTTCACGCCGTGCGGTCCCCTCCACGCCTGCACCTGGTAGACGGCGGTGTGCGTCAGCTCGTTGCCACCCGACGACGTGAGCACGTCCGACACCGAGTCGGCTCCGGGAAACACCAGCATCACGTGGTACGCCGCCAGGTTCGCCTGGCCAGACAGCCTGCTCCCCGCGCGGACGCCCTCGACGGTGAGCAGCCGCACCGGCTCGCCCTGGAAGAACGCCGTCCCCGAGCCGACCGGCACCACCGCGCCGTGCATCCGCATCCACTGCATCCGCAGCTGCGTCCGCAGCGGATCGCGCGCGCACCACACGGCGAACAGCAGCCCTGCCCCGATCACGAGCGCCGCCTTGGTCGACGCCTTCATCCGCACCTCCGAGTGGGTGGAGAACGACCGGACGCACGGACTACGACAGCACACCTCGCGCCGTTTCATCCCGGAAAGATGAACCGGCGATCTTCGAGATGTAGCGCGGTGATTCGGAGATCGAGGGGATCGCGGGGAGATGCGGAGGAGTGGAGATGGGACACGCGTGGGACTGCGGCGGTGGAGGACGCGCCCCGGTCCCGGGGACGGCATCCGAAGCGATGCGGAGGTCGCGGCGTATCCCGGGGGCGGATGGTCGGACTGTTTCGGACTCCGCTCCCGCAAAATGCGAGAGAGCGCACCCAAGTCGATGCGGATCAATGTGTTAAGTCGCTGCAATAGCGCGACATTGATCCGGTGTGCATAATGCCCGCGCGGACGGCGTGAACACGGCTCCACGCCTGCAACATCGTCCTCTCCGCAGGACGGTCAAGAATCTCCTAAGTCGTGGTTGTTGACAGGGATCGCTCAATGGAGTTACACTGGAAATCCCCCACACCGTAGTACTCCACGCCACACGTAGTGCATGCTCATGGCCTTCCCTGCCATCCTCCTGGTGGCGGCGTCCCTGTACGCCGTGCCGGGAACCGACTCGATGCGTTCGCCCGCTCCGGGGGGTGTGGGGCGCAGCGCGTCGCACGCGCTGACACCCGCCAACGAGGTGGGGATGAGCGCGACCGCCCTGATCCACGCCGAGGACGAGGTGTGGGAGGAGATGCAGCGCGGCGCCTTCCCGGGCGCGGCGCTGGCCATCGGCCGCGGAGGCAAGGTGGTGATGGAAGACGGCTTCGGCCGCCTGGGCCGCGGCGTGCTGGGCGACGAGGTCGACCCCGACCGCTCGGTGTACGACCTGGCCTCGCTGACCAAGGTGGTGGGCACCACCACGGCGGTGATGCTGCTGGTGGAGGACGGGAAGATGCGGCTGGACGACCCGGTCGCCACCTACCTCCCCGAGTTCTCGGGCTACGGCCGCGAGCGCGTGACCGTCCGCCACCTCCTCACCCACACCTCCGGGCTCCCGGACGGCATCGACGTTCCCGACGGGCTGACGCCGGTGCAGGCGCTGCGCTACGTGCTCGGCACCCCGCTGCGCTCCAGCCCCGGGATGCGGGTGGACTACTCGGACCTGGGCTTCGTGATCCTGTACGCCGCGGCCGAGCGCGCCGCCGGCGAGCCGCTGTACCGCTTCCTGGACCGCCGCGTGTTCGGCCCGCTGCGGATGCGCTCGACCACCTACTGGCCGGGCGAGGGGTGCATTCGCTGCGCGCCCACGTCGCGCGACATGGGCGACGCCTTCCGCGGCCACGTGCACGACCCCATCGCCCGGCGCCTGGGCGGGATCGCGGGGAACGCGGGGCTGTTCAGCACGGCGCACGACCTGGCGCGCTTCGCGGCGATGCTGGCGAACGGGGGCGAGCTGGACGGCGTGCGGGTGCTGCAGCGGAGCACCATCCGCACGTTCACGCAGCGGCAGCCCGGCACCGGCACCCGCGCGCTGGGGTGGGACACGCCCGGCCGCCCGGGGACGAACATGTTCGGCAACCGCGTTTCCGACCGCTCGTTCGGCCACACCGGCTATACGGGGACGTCGATCTGGATCGATCCCGACCTGGGGACCTGGGTGGTGCTGCTGACCAACCGCACCTACGACACCGAGGGGAACAACCGGATGCAGGCGCTCCGCCGCACGGTCGCCGATCACGTCGTCGCGGCGGCGGAGTACGGGCGGATGGCGGCGTCCGGCGGCGGGAACTGAGTTCTCCGCGACCAGACATCGCGTCCCTCCGCGCAGGCATCGGCGCGGAGGGACGCTCTCTTTTGCCTCACGCGGAGACGCGGAGGCGCGGAGAACTCAGCGTCGCCTCTGTTCTCCGCGGCTCCGCGTCTCCGCGTGAGGTCCACCCGGCTATGATCGCGCGCGGAGGAGGCGCGTGAGCGTGCGGTCCAGCGCCGCGGCGAAGGCCTGCTTGTCGCGGTCGCCGTAGGGGCGCGCGCCGCCGGTCTCCACGCCGGCGCCGCGCAGGCCGTCCATGAAGTCGCGCACGGCCAGCCGCTCGCCGACGTTCTCGGCGCTGTACTCCTCGCCGCGCGGGTCCAGCACCTTCACGCCCTTCTCCACCAGCGCGGCGGCCAGCGGGATATCGGCCGTCACCGCCAGGTCGCCGGGCGCGGCGTGCTCGGCGATGTGGCGGTCGGCCACGTCGGGCCCGCCCTCCACCCGCACCGCGCTGACGAACGGGTTCCCCGGCGGCGGCGCCAGCCGCTGGTTGGCCACCAGCACCGCCTCCACCTGCAGCCGCCTGGCCGCGCGGAAGACGATCTCCTTCACGTCGCGCGGCGCCGCGTCCGCGTCGATCCACAGCTTCATTGTTGCTCGAGGCGGAAATGCGCAGGCGGGTCAGGAGAGATCCAGGATCAGTTTGAGACCGGCATCCACCGCAGCCATCAGCCGCTCTGGGAGGCGGCCGATCCGGACGCCGAGGAACTCACGATCAACTGTGACGAGCTGCGACACGTTGATCACGGAGTCCTTCCGCAGACCGGCTGTCCTTGCGGGGACAAAGACGTTCCCCGGGACATCCGCGAGGCGGAGGCTACTCGTGAGTACGGCTCCGAGAACCGTCGCGATGTTGCTCCGATTGAAGGGGTCGGATTGGATGATGACGATCGGGCGTCGGTATCCCGGTTCGGAGCCACGTGGCTCCTCGAGGTCGGCCCACCAGACCTCTCCACGGTGAATCTCCATCGCCGCTGTTACCACTCTTCGCGGAGTAGCGTCCGCCGCTGCGCCCGTCGCATCGCGGGGTCGAGTGCGCTCGGCTCGGATGCATACACCTCGTTGATCCGCGCGGTTATGTCCTCAGCGATGTGCCTTGAAAGGTACTCGGCTACAGCGTTGGCGTAGAGTTCGCTTCGGCTCATACCGAGACGACCGGCGAGGGCATCGGCCGCGGAGAAGAGTTCGTCGGGAACGGAGATAGCGGTTTTCATGAGTGAAGTATAACTGAGTTATACCGCTGGTTCAATCTGCCACCCGAGATCATGCACCGGCGTTCCCACCTTCTCACGAACGGGCGTTTCTTGCATCTTAGGGGATACGACCTCCGGGCGTAATCCGCCCCCGCGGGTGCGTCCCGCCTGCGTCCTCGAATTCGCGTGGACGGACGGGCGCCGCCGCGGTGTCGTGCTCCCCCGCATCTTCCGCATGACCGACCTCGCCGCCGCGCCGGCGCCCGCCCTCTCCCTCCTCGCCGCGCTTCCCGACGGCGTGGCGGCGTACGACCGCGAGCTGCGCATCTCCTTCTGGAACGCCGCGATGGAGCGCCTTACCGGCATCCCCGCCGCCGGGGCGCTGGGCCGCCGCGCCACCGCCTTCATCCCCCATCTCCCTGACCCGCGAGACGAGGAGACGGCGCCGCGGGAGATCTCCATCTCCCTGAACGGCAGCGACTTCCGTGTCGAGGTGCGCACGGTGCCGCTGCGCGGCGAGGCGGGCGAGGTGTGCGGGGGGATGGCGATCGTGCGCGAGATCGCCGCGGGAGACGGGGAGACGGAGCAGGCGCTGCGGCGGTCCGAGGAGCGCTACCGCTCGCTGGTGGAGGCGGGGACGCAGATGGTGTGGACCACCGACGCGCGCGGGATGGTCGTCGACATGCCCTTCTGGCGCCACCTCACCGGGCAGACGGTGGAGGAGGTGCGCGAGGAGGGATGGTCGTGGGCGGTCCACCCCGACGACCGCGAGCGCGTGCTGGACGCCTGGTACCGGGCGCAGGAGGGGCGCACCGTCTACGAGGCCGAGTACCGGCTGCGGCTGCAGGACGGCTCGTACCGCTGGTTCATCGCGCGCGGGGTGCCCGTGCTGGAGCCGGACGGCGGCGTGCGCGAGTGGGTGGGCGTGTTCAACGACATCCACGACCGCCGCATGGCCGAGGCGGCGCTGCGCGAGAGCGAGGAGCGGTACCGCCTCGCGACTCTGGCCACGCGCGACGTGGTGTGGGACTGGGACCTGGCGACGGACGAGGTGCGCTTCGGCAACTCGATCCGCCAGGTGCTGGGGTTCCGCCCCGACGACGTGGACCCCGACGCGAACTGGTGGTACGACCACATCCACCCCGACGACCGCATGCGCGTGGTCGACGGCGTGCACGAGGCCATCCGCCGCCGCGCCGAGGTGTGGACCGACCGCTACCGCCACCTGCGCGCCGACGGCAGCTGGGCGCAGGTGGAGGACCGCGCCTACCTGCTCTATGGAGACGACGGGCGCCCGGTGCGGATGGTGGGCGCCACGCAGGACGTGACCGAGCGCGTGCGCGCCGAGGCCGCGCGCGAGAGCGAGCGCGTGCGCCTGCGCCGGGTGCTGGCGCAGATGCCCGCGGCCGTCTCGGTGCACGAGGGCCCGGAGCTCGTGTTCGTGGCGCTCAGTGATGCCATGGGCCGGCTGATCGGCCCGCGCGAGGTGATGGGGATGCCGGCGCGCGACGCGCTTCCCGAGCTGGCCCGGCAGGGGTTCGTGGACGAGCTGGAGCGCGTCTACCGCACCGGCGAGCCCGTCTCCTCCGCCGGCGTCTCCGCGTGGTGGGACGCGGACGGCGACGGCGAGGCAGAGGAGCACGTGGTGGACTACGCCTACGAGCCGCTGCTGGACGGCGAGGGGCGCGTGTACGGCGTGGTCAGCCACGTGGCCGAGGTCACCGGGCGCGAGCGCGCGGCCCGCGAGCTGGCCGACGCCCGCCGCGAGGCCGAGGCCCGCGCCGACGAGGCCGCGGGGCTGGCCCGCCAGCTGGCCGAGAAGGCCGAGGCGCTGCAGGTGCGCGTGGACGAGTCGCGCCGGCTGGCCGCGGAGCTGCGCACGGCCAACCTGGAGCTGCGCGGCGCCAGCGACCGCGCCGAGGAGGCGCGCCGGCGCCTGGCCGTGCTGGCCGAGGCCAGCAGCCGCCTGGCCGCCTCGCTCGACCATCGCGAGACGGTGCGCACCCTCTCCGCGCTGGCCGTGCCCGCGCTGGCGGACTGGTGCTTCGTGGAGGTGAAGGACGACGACGGCGGCATCCGGCTCCTCGCGGCCGGGCATTCGGACCCGGAGATGGTGGCGCTCGCGGCCGAATCGCTGCGGAAGCACCCCGTGGACCCCGCCGCGCCGCACGGCACCGCGCAGGTGCTGCGCACGGGCGAGCCCGAGGTGGTGTTCGACATCCCCCCGGAGTTCGCCGACCTGATGGCGCAGAGCGACGAGCATCGCGAGACCCTGCTCCGCGTCGGTTTCCGCTCGTACATCTCCGTCCCCCTGTCGGCGGCGGGGCGCACGTTCGGCGTGCTCTCGCTGGTACAGGCCGAGTCGGGACGCCGCTTCACCCCCGACGACGTGCCGCTGGCGAAGGAGCTGGCGCACCGCGCGGCCACCGCGATCGAGAACGCGCGGCTGTACGAGGAGGCGCTGGCCGCCAACCGCGCGAAGGCGGGCTTCCTCGCGACGATGAGCCACGAGCTGCGCACGCCGCTGAACGCCATGATCGGCTACGTCGACCTGCTGCTGATGGGGATCCCCGACCCGATCCCGGTCAGCGCGCAGGGGCACGTGGAGCGCATCCGGCTGGCGTCGCGCCACCTGCTGTCGATCATCGAGGAGATCCTCACCTTCTCGCGCCTCGAGGCCGGGCGCGAGCGGCCGGAGCTGGAGGAGGTGGACCTGGCCTCGCTGGCCAGCGAGGTGAGCGCCATCATCGAGCCGCTGGCGCGCGAGAAGGGGCTGCTCTTCCACGTCCCCGCCGAGATCGACCCGCCCACGCTGCGCACCGACCCGCGCAAGCTGCGGCAGATCCTGGTGAACCTGCTGGGGAACGCGGTGAAGTTCACCCCCGGCGGCAGCGTGTCGTTCGCGGTGGAGCGGGCGGACGGCGCGGTGCTGCTGCACGTGCGCGACACGGGCGTGGGCGTGGCGCCCGAGCACCACGAGCTGATCTTCGAGCCCTTCCGCCAGGTGGACGACGCCAAGACGCGCACCGTGGCGGGCACCGGCCTGGGCCTCACCGTCAGCCGCGAGCTCGCGCGCCTGCTCGGCGGCGACGTGACCATCGCGCCGGCGGAGGGGTGTGGGAGCGTATTCACGGTGCGTCTGCCGGTGTGAGGAAAAACGGCGAACTTGAAGGGGCTCACGCAGAGGAGCAGAGGCAGCAGAGAACTCACCTCCGCTGCCTCTGCTCCTCTGCGTGAGGCAAAGCAGTTTTTGACCTTGAAAGCGATGAACGGAGGGCTTGGATGAACGCCGGGTTTCTCGATCTCCACCCGTGGGACTTGAAGGTGGCCGAGGCGCGCGAGGTGCAGATCGCGCTGTGCGAGCGGCTGGTGATGGGCGCGCCGGCGGGGTTCGCGCCGCGGCTGGTCGCGGGCGCGGACGTGTCGGCGGACCGCTTCAGCCGCGTGGGGTTCGCGGGCGTGGTCACGCTCGACCTGGAGACGATGGAGACGGTGGAGGAAGCGAGCGCCGTCGTCGATCTCCGCTTCCCGTACGTTCCCGGCTACCTCTCCTTCCGCGAGCTGCCGGCGCTCGCCGCCGCGTGGGAGAAGCTGGAGCGCCGCCCCGACGTGGTGGTGTTCGACGCGCACGGCTACGCGCATCCGCGGCGCTTCGGGCTGGCGTGCCATGGCGGCGTGCTGCTGGACCTGCCCACCATCGGCTGCGCGAAGACGATGTTCATCGGCGAGCACGGGCCGCTGGGCGAGGCACGCGGATCGACCGCGGAGATCGTCGACAAGGGCGAGACGGTCGGCGTGGCGCTGCGCACGCGCGACGGGAAGCACCCGGTCTACGTCTCCGCCGGCCACCGGATGGATCTCGGCACCGCGGTGGAGCTGATCCTGCGCCTCAGCCGCTTCCGCCAGCCGGAGACGACCCGCCGCGCGCACCAGCTGGTGAACGACGCCCGCCGGGCGCACAAGCGGGCGGTCAAGGCGGACTCCCCGGTGGGTTGATCGCCGGTGGATTGAGGATGATGGCCGATCCGAGACCGTGAGCAGCAGTCCGCCATCTCCGGTGGGTTGAAACCCCCCGCTGGAAAATCGAGAAGTCCGCCTTCGCGGACTGCATCCGTACGGAACGAGTGTCGGTGTGTCGCGCCAGCATGGATCCCCGATCTCCCGATCCTCCAATCTCCCTCTCCCCTGTTCCCGCATCCCCTGCCGTTCGCGCGCGGGGCGTGGTATTGTAGAAGAGCAGGCCCCGCGGACCCTTCCCCACATCCCCGTCAACCGCCCCCTCGCGACCGCGCCGCATCGGTCAGAAACGAGCAGTCCGGCTCGTTCCAGTGCGGTCCCCGGAAGCGCACGGCAGCAACGGACGCTTCAGAATTGTCATCAGGAACACCTTCCCCGGAAGAGCGCTTGAACGTTACCCAGCTCTTCCTGCAGCACTACGATGGGCTGTACAGGTACCTCGTGCGGCTCACGGGCGACGCGGACCTGGCGGCCGACGCCGCCCAGGAGGCGTTCGTCCGGCTGGTCGAGCGCCCGCCGCAGGACCGGCACGTGCGGGCCTGGCTCTTCGCCGTGGCCACCAACGTCGTGCGCGACACCGCCCGGGCGCGCGCCCGGTGGATGACGCTGCTCATGGGATCTCCCGACCGCGCGCCGATGGGCGACGTGGCGCAGGGGCCCGACGACGCGGCCGAGAGCGCGGAGCGCCGCAAGCTGGTGCGCGCGGCGCTCGACCGGCTGAGCTGGAAGGAAAGGACCGTGCTCCTGATGAGGGAAGAGGGTGTCGCCCACCACGAGATCGCCGACGCGGTCGGCACCACGACGGGGTCGGTGGGCACCATGATCGCGCGCGCGCTGAACAAGCTCGCGGGCGAGCTCGCTCCAACCTCGGAGAGCCTGAGATGAGTCTGTTCGCAGCGTCCCGCCACCCCGGTGACGAGGACCTGATCCGATACATGGACCACCAGCTGGACCGCGAGGCGCACCGCATCATGGGCGCGCACCTGCGGACCTGTGCCGAGTGCACGGCCCGGCTGGAGGCCTATCAGCAGAAGAACGCGGTGGTGAAGGAGTGGCTGAGCCTCCTCCCCGCCGCCATGCCCGACGACGGCAAGCGCGCGGTGGCGCTGGCCGCCGTCGACCGCGCGCGCTTCCGCCGCCGGCGGATGGCGCCGCTCACCTCGCCGTCGCTGCGCGCCGCCGCGGCGGTGCTGCTGCTGCTGGGCGTGGGGCTGGGCACCGAGCCCGGCCGCGCCTTCGTGGCCGGCGGCGTGGTGCGCCTGGCCGGACGCGAGCCGGGCCCATTGGCCACGCGCCTGGTGGAATGGCTGGGGGAAGAGAGGGTGCTCCCCGCCGAGACGCCCACGCTGGCGCAGGCGCCCCAGCCGGTGATGGCCGCCCCGCCCAGCACCGACGCCGCCACGCGCACCGCGCCCGAGGTCACGCGGAGCGCGTCGCGCGCGGCGGAGGCGCCGCCCATCAAGCCGGGGATGTCGGCGCCGGTCACCTTCACGCCGCGCGGGCCCGACGTGACGCTGGTGTTCCACTCGGTGCAGGCCTTCGGCGGGGCCACGCTGCATTTCCGCCGGACGGCGCCGCGCGCCAGCGGCCAGGTGTGGGCGCACTACCGCGGCGAGGGGCTGATCCCCACGGCCGACGGCCTGGAGATCCGCAACACCCCCGAGTCGCGCGCCGACTACATGATCGTCATCCCCTCGCGCTACCGGATGATCCGGGTGCGCGTGGCCGACGGGCCCGAGGTGCGGGTGGCCATCTCCAAGAGCAAGCAGGAGTGGATCTGGACCATCCCGCTGCAGCTGTCGGTGCTGGAGGACCAGTAGCCACATCCCCTCACGAACAACCCACCCGCCCGGCGCGATTCCACCGCGCCGGGCGGTTCTTCATGTCCGACGAAAACCTTATCGACTGCGCGGCGAACGACGGCGCGGCCGCGGCATCCCTGCCCCCCACCCCCGCGCTGCGCGCGACCCTCCCCCCAAAACCGGCTGGGGGGAGGGTGAAAGGACATGGTTTTTCGCGCCGAACTCGCGTCCGCGCTGAGGTCTCCCCTCCCCTGCGCAGCGGGAGGGGCCGGGGGAGGGGGCCAGCCGGGCGGGCAGGATGCCCGTCGAAGCCGCGCAGATGCCGGAGCGACTACCTCTCCCGGTACGGGAGAGGTGGCGAGCCCAGGCGAGCCGGAGAGGGCGCCACGTCGGTCCGCGACTTCGCGTCCCGTCGCAACGAAGCCCCGCCGGTCGACCCGGCGGGGCTTTCGTCATGCCGACTGGAATCAGAGGTCGAGCCTCGGCGCTTACCGCTGCGGCTCGACCTTCAGGTGGTACTCGCCCTCGTTCTCGCCGCTGAGCGCCTTCGCGCGGATGGTGAAGGTGCCGGTGGAGGGGAGCGTGACCTCCAGCAGCGAGTTGGTGCCCTCGGGGCCGTCGTCGTTGGAGCTGATCTCGTTGAAGGTGCCGCCCTGCACCGTGCCGATCGACACGTAGGTGTCGAAGTCCTCCGACGACATCGTGATCTTCAGCCGCTCGCCCGAGCGCCCGTGGTAGGTCCAGTAGTCGTAGTACGAGCCGTCCTCGCCGGTGGGGTCGCTGTCGTCGAGGTTGCCGGTGACGTCGGTGTTCGGCTCGATCTCGCGCGGGGTGGCCGTGGTGGGGCCGGCCTCGCGCTCGGTGACCGCCAGCGTGTACGGGCCGGTCTCGCCCGCGTGCACCGAGTTGGCGCGGATCACGTACTCGCCGTCCTCGGCGATGGTGGCGCGGATGCGCGAGTTGGTGCCGCCGCCGCCGTCGTCGTCGGTCTGCAGCGACTTGAACTCGCCGTCCTCCATCTTCCCGAAGTGCAGGAAGGTGTCGAACGAGTCGGCCTGCATCTCGATCTGCAGCCGCTGACCGTGCGTGGCGCTGATCGTCCAGGTGTCGTAGTACGAGTCGTCGTCGAGGAGCGCGTCGGTGTCGGCCAGCCGCCCGCTCACGCTCTGCCCCACGCGGATGGGGCGCGGCGCCGCGGTGGTGGGCTGGGCGGCCGCCTCGAGCGACAGCGTGTACGCGCCCTTGCCGTCCTCGGACAGCGACTGGGCCACGATCATGTAGTTGCCGTCGTCGGGCACCTCGAAGCGCACGCGGGCGTCGGTGTCGCCGCCGCGGTCGTCGTCGGTGGCCAGCGCGTCGGTGATGCCGCCGATCGTCCGCGCGATGGTCAGGTAGGCGTCGAAGTCCTTGGAGCGCATGGTGGCCACCAGCCGCTGCCCCTTGCGCGCGGTGAAGTTGTAGACGTGGAAGCGGCCCTTCTCCGTCGTGTTGGGGTCGGTCTCGGCCAGGGTGCCGTTGATCGTCTGGCCCACGCGGATCTGCCGCGGGGGGGCCGAGCGCTGGGCGTGCGCGGGCAGGGCAGCCAGCACCGCGCACGCGGCGGCAGCCGCCGCCACGCACTGCATCCGTCTCATGGAGCTCACCGTTGTGGGAAGGGGTGTCTGGAGGGCGGAAGGGAGAGCCGGCGCCTGCCGGCTTCGTGTCGGGTCCTCGGTGTTGTACCCGGCGCCGCGCCAGTGTTGCCGCGCCGGGCCCGCGGTCCGGCAATCTATCGTTCAGCGTTGAAAAGAAAAGACTTTCATCCGTCGGCGCCCCCCGTGAAAACGCGAAAATGCGAGTCCCGGCGCCGCCTCGGTCTGCCGGGAGAATAGCGGTCGGCTGCACGGGGTGGCATCGGAACATCGCACACCGCGGCGCATCCACGAGATCGGCCGGGCGTGATGAATCGCGCCCCTACTTGTGGGATCGGGTGATTTTCCCGATTGCGGGACCTCTGGATGGAGCCGGGACGCCGCTGGCCCGACAGGGAAATGAAGCACTGCGACGATCGGCGCCCCAACCGCGATAGCTGCGCGCGTCGATATGAAAACGCCGGCCGCCATAGATTCCAAGGCCGATCCTGGCGCGCGCGCCTTCTCGCTGGTGAATGGCGCACAATGTGGAAATCAAACGATCACGCGTGACCGCGCGGTCCACGGGAAGCAGATCGATGGCATGGAATTCCTTGTGTGTACTGGCCGGCGCCCCGCCCACGCAGGTATTGAACGCCGGATCGCGATAAGCCGAAACGACGCGCACATCACCAATCGCGGGCTTGACGTGATCGCGGATGAAGCGCAACACCGGGACAATGTTCGCCCAGTCCCTGTCGGGTGGAGCGACAAAGGGCTCGACGAGGCACTTCGGTCTTAAACGGTCGGCGATCCACAGATCGTACGCAGGAACGACGCCTCCCACGCCAGCGGTGCTCAGCATTGCCTCGAAACGAGCAAAGGCTTCGGCCCTGGCGGGGGCCTCACTGCTCCATCGGCGGAACTCGGCCTCGGTCGCCACGGGACTGCGCGCCGCGACACACCCTGCGGCGAGCACCGTGAGCGACACGACCCATCGGGACCATCGGCGTTCGCGCATCAAATCCCCCTGTTCCAGCCGCTCCACGTTTCGCGCGAGCCACATCTGACGCGTCAGCCGTTCCGCCGCCCGCCGCCGTTCCCTCCGTGTGATGCTGTTTTGTCGAGATCGGGATCACTCCTCGTCTTCGTAGATCGCGCGCTCCTCGGCCTGCAGCACCTCGCGCAGCGCCTGCTCCCACGACACGCCCTCGTCGAAGGCGCGGGCCTGCGCGTCGTTCCAGATGCCGCGCAGCACCACGTCGGCCAGGGACACGGCGAGCCCCTCGCGAGTGCGCCGCAGCTCGGCCGCGCGCGTGGCGACGGGGAGGAGCTCGGGCGGGATGTCGGCCTGCGGGGGGAGGTACTTCGCGCCCGCGGTCTCCGGCGTGCGCCCCTCGCCCTTCTTGGCCTCGGGCGTCTTCACCGGCGACGTCCACCGCCGCGGCTCGCGGGCGATGCGCAGCGCCAGGCTCCCGTCCGCGAAGGGCTGCCACCACTCGATCAGCCCGCCCTCGAGCTCCTTCAGCAGCTTCTCCACCTCCAGCCGCACGGGCCCCTTGTGGTGCCCCGCGCGGCGGGCGCGCTCCACGATCAGCAGCAGGTCGGCGCCGGGCTGCTCGTGCGCGAAGGTCTGGATCCAGCGCAGCGCGCGGTCGCGGGCGGTCTGCGGCCCCTCGCCGTGCAGGTCCAGCCGCCGCGTGGGCGGGTAGTGCCGCTCCTCGTACTCGCGCGCGAGCTCGTTCAGCCGGGTCATGGACTGAACGTACATGCACGGACAGGACCGACAAGAACAGATGGCTCACGCGGAGGCGCGGAGACGCGGAGAGCGCGAACTGCCAACGATTGAATCACACGGAGGGAACGAAGGAAACGGAGAACTGCGATGAGTTCCTCCGTTCCCTCCGTTTCCTCCGTGTGATTCAGTTCTGTTGGGGTGTTCTCCGCGGCTCCGCGGCTCCGCGTGAGAAATCGAATCCCTGGAATCTCATGGGAACGGGGATTGCGCCTCCCGCCCGGCCTCTGGCAACCGGACGAAGGAGGAAGGGCGATGCGAGGCTACGACCGGGGATACGACTACGGGCTGCGGGGATGGCCGCAGGCGTCGCGCTGGCGCGAGCCGGTGCGGACGCGCTTCGCGGGCGGCGGCTACGGGCGCGACTACGGCACGCACGACTACGGCGGGCGAGGGGTGGGATACGATTCGCCGTACCGGCCGACGCCGCTCCCTAACCGGGTGACCGCGCGCTACAACCTGGACTACGTGCGCGAGCAGCATCCGGGCGAGCGGCCCGTCAACTACGTGCCCTACGGCGGCGACCGCATCGGCCGGATCGGCGACATGCGCGCGTACCACGGCCCGTACCAGACCGTCGGCGGCACGCGCACCTGGCGCGGCGAGTGGCCGATGGACTGGGAGCGCCACCACGACCGCTACGACTGGGGCTTCCCCAACTACCGCGCGGGCTACGGCCGCTGGTTCTGAGCTGCGGAATCCGGGAGAGATGGGCGAAGTGCGGAAAGGCGGGCGACGCGCCATCGTCGCCCGCTTCGGCGTGTGGTCCCGTGGACGCTACTTGCGGTGGGAGAAGTGCAGGTCGTTCACGTCCGACTTCTCGCGGCCGCTCCAGTGCACGTAGAAGCGCCAGGCCGCCACCAGGCTGAGGACGACCAGCACCGCCAGGATCGCGATTTCCGCGATCGACGCCCGGCCGCCGAGTGCGCTGGGTCCGGTGTTGACGATCTGCATCTACCCTCCCGTGCAGAGGTGCCCCTCATCCCGCCAGAGGATGTCCGGCGGGTAAAAAACGCCGCATTTCTCACGCCGCGCGGCCGCGCCTCCGGCTCACACCCCGCCCGCCGCGCTGGTCCACGCGCGTCCTGCGCCTCCGGCCGCGCCGCCGCTTCCACCCGTCCAGCGACAGCACGCCGTCGATCTCCACCTCTTCGACGTCGGTCGCGTCCGAATCGTTGGATCGGGCGGTCGCGCCGTCGTCCCGCTCGGCGCGCCGGGCGCGCGCCGCGGAGGCCGCACGCTCGCGCTCGCGCTCCAGCTCCTCCAGCACGCGCTCGGCCGAGACGTCCCACGCGAGCGAGAGCGTGCTCAGGAGCGTGGCCATCGCGCGCGCCAGCGGCTCGTCCAGCCGCGGCGGCGCGGGCGAGCGCACCACGGCGGGAAGGAGGCAGCTGGGCCCGTCGCCCGCGGCGCCGCGGTCGCGCCCGCGCTCCAGGCGCGAGCCGACGGCGGCCACGATGCGCCGCGCCGCGTACCGTCTGCGGTGCAGCCGGCGGCCGGAGCAGAGGTGCCGCAGCCGGTCGCGCCACGCGGGGCCGGCCGCCGCCGCGCTGTCGGCCAGCAGCCACAGCGCCGCGTACAGCTCGGCGAACACGCGCAGGTCGATCTGGCGGACGGTCTCGGGCGGAAGGGTGCCCAGGTACTCGAGGAAGGCGGAGATCCGGCGGGGCCGGTCGAGCAGGAAGAGAACGATTTCGCGGGAGCCGCGCCGGTGGTTGCAGCGGGCGCAGGCGGGAACGATGATGCGGAGGTCTTTTCTGCGGCCCCCTCGCGCCCGCGGGATCACGTGCTCGCGGGTGAGGGGGCGGTCCGGGGCGGCGGGTGCGCGGCAGTAGACGCAGCTTCCGCTTCGGATGCGCTCCTCCAGCTCGCGCTGGAGTGCGCCGCTGTGGTGCTTTCTCCTCACGTACACTCCCCCGGTGAGGGTGCGGCGGACGGAGCCCGCGGGCTCCCGACGCGGCGATCAGGGACCGGTCAGTCCAATAGAGAATCGCGGCCCGTCACGCGCTTGTGACGGCCGGGACCCGGTCCTCGCTCGCAAAGGTCAGGAAACAGTGCAGGGCTCCCGGACAGGAGACGTGCGGTGTGCCGGGTGGGGGATTCCGGCCGGGGCGGGTGGGCCATGCTGTGGCACGACGACCGCTGCATCGCAATATGTGGGGGTCGCCTCCGCGAGCGCCAGTGTTTTGTCCGACACCGGAAACGGAGTCTCTCACAGAGGGCACGGAGGCCACGGAGAACTGATCTCATCCTCCGTGGCCTCCGTGTCCCTCTGTGAGAGAAATACGAGAGGAGCCGGGACGCTACTCCAGGTCGATCCGCATCTTCACGCCCGCCTCGCCCACGGCGAAGCCGCTGTAGAACTCGCCGAACTCGCCCTCCAGCGCCGCCGCCACCTCCTCCGCGCGCCCGCGCCCCTCGGCGATGGCGAAGACCGACGGGCCGGCGGAGCTCATCATCGCGTACAGCGCGCCGTTCTCGCGCGCCACCCGCATCAGCCCCCGCACCACGTCGCGCCGCCAGAGGTCCTCCATGATCCGGTAGGTGCCGACCTCGTTCAGCTCCCAGCCGTGGGAGAGGAAGGCGCGCGCGTCGTTGCGCAGCAGCGCGGGCTTCATCCGCCGCTCCAGGAAGGCCACCACCCGGTCGTGGTACTCGCGCTGGTAGTCGATGCAGAACTGCAGGCTCTCGCGCTCGTCCGCGTCGCCGATGCCGTGCTGGCCGCCCTGCCCGAACCCCTTCACCCGGTCGCTCGCCAGCGCCGCCGTGTCGCCGCCCGCCGTCACCACGAACAGGCCGGCAGTGTCGGCGCTTCCCACGAAGCGCGCGAACTGGTCCACCCACACCAGCCCGCCGTACTGCAGGCACGCCTCGCCTACGCCGGTGTCGAACCCCCAGTAGATGTGCTGGTCGTCGATGTCGGCGTTCTCCACGAAGTTCTGGGTCAGGATGTCCCAGATCTCGGGGACGGAGAAGGGCGTGCCGAAGAGCGCGTTCAGCGCGGAGAGGACGGCGGTGTTGAAGGTGACGTTGGAGCCGAAGCCGCCGTGCACCCGGCCCACGCGCTGCGCGACCGACACCGACACGTCCGCGGGATCGTGCCCCACCAGCTCGCAGAAGAGCGCCGCCAGGTGCCGCGCCGTCGGCCGCATCCCGTCGCCGCCGCCCCCGCCCAGCGCCACCTCCACCTCGCTGCACACCCCCGAGGTGGAGAAGCCGAACCCCCCGCCGCCGGGGAGCATCGGCTGCATCTGGAAGAAGTCGATCACGTTGAAGTGCAGCCGCGCCGGCGCCCACACCCGCGCGCGGCCGTGCACCGGCGCCGCGTTCCGCCCCCGCCACTCGTCGCGGATGCGGAACTGCTCGCCGGGAAGGAAGTAGTCCATCGCGGGACCGTCGCCCATGGGATTTCGCCTCGCGGGTGGATTCCGGGTGATGATTCGGGAGATGGGGAACGGGACGATCGCTCAGCCGGGGAGGAGGGCCAGCTTGCTGGTGGTCTTGTCGCGCAGCGCCGGGCCCAGCGCGGCGCGGATCGCCTCCACGATGGGGGTGGCGCGGTCGTCGTGCGCCGAGTCGTAGTCCACCTCGATGATCGCCGGCTCGGGGAAGGGGGTGTGGCGCAGCTGGTCGACCTCCACCTTCACCCCGAAGTCCAGCACGCGCAGGAACCCCCGCGCGCCGCCCACGCCCTTCAGCTCGCCCGACTGCACGTGCGTCCCGCTCGCGTCCATGCTCTGGCCGGGGAGCACGGGAAAGGTGTGGCGCACCTTGTCGAAGCAGGCCACCTGCCCGTATCCCGCGTCGGCGTAGCGCGCCAGGAGACGCGCCAGGTCCGACTCGCGGTTCCGCTCGAAGGTCTGCACGTAGCCGCTCACCCGGCGCGGGGTCGACGGCTCGCCCCACCCCGTGGCGATGATCTCGAAGGCGATCTCGCGGCGGGGGTGCACGTGCTGGCGGACGCGGACGGAGACGCGGCGGCGGAGCAGCGCGCGGTCGGGGGTGTCGAAGTAGCGGTCCACCACCCGGCGCACCCGCGGCTCCACCCCCGTGGCCGCCCTGCACGCCTCGACGGCGCGCGCCACCGGCACCGCGGCGAACCAGGAGATCTCCTCCGGGCTGATGCTCACGAACAGGCTGGGCATCCAGTCGTCGGGCACCAGCAGCGCGTCCGGCAGCGCCATGCCGTTCACGGACGCGGTGCCGCGCTCGATCGGTGGCGCGCCGGACGGACTCATCCTTCTCCGGGGAACGGAGTGCGCGTGGATTGTCGCCTGGTTTGCGCCATCATAATCGCAAAAAGCTCAACAGAACAGGGGGACGGCGGACTCCTCGCCGCCGCTCCACACCCGCTTGAGCAGACCGCCCTCTCCCGAGCCCGATGCGCGCAGGTGGTTCTGCACGTATCGCACCCCGCCGATCACGCGGTCGTCGGGGATGTGCGTGTGCCCGAAGACGTGCACCGACGACCCCGCGCGCCGGAGCTGCGCGTCGATCTCCTCGCTTCCCGCCACCAGCGGCAGCCCCTTGAAGCGGAGCCAGCGCACCGGGGGAAGGAGGTCGGGGCGGGGGACGAAGTGCGAGAAGGTGACGACGGGGCCGTCGAAGTCGCGCAGGTGCGGCTCGTTCATCTCCGCGAACAGCCGGTCGATGCGCTCGGCGCCGCCCGGCCAGCGGCAGAAGTACAGGTCCGACCACGCTTCGAGCGAGTCGTGGTCCGCCTCGCCGGCCACGTCGAAGGCGGCGTCGTACCAGGAGAAGAGGGGGACGACCCAGGCGCCGCCCACCCGCGCGGGGGCGGTGCGCACGCCGATCGTCCGGCAGGCGTCGAGGACGGCGTGGAACTTCTCCACGCTGTCGCGCGGGTCGCCGCGCACCCACAGCTCGTGGTTGCCGGGGACGAAGAACACCTCGGCGAAGCGGGCGCGCAGCGACCCCAGCACGTCGGTGACGATGGAGAGGTCGTCGGCCACGTCGCCCGCCACGATCAGCGCGTCGCCGCGGTGCTCGTCGGCGGGGATGCGCTCCAGCAGCGCCCGGTTCTCGCGGAAGTCGGCGTGCAGGTCCGACACGGCCCAGATGCGCATCACCCGCCCGCCGTTCGCGTCAACGGCCCAGCGTCGGCGGGATGGTCAGGCTCACCTCCTGCCCCGGCGTCACGTAGATCTCGCTGATGGTGGTGCCGGTGCGGCTGCTGCCCACGGGGTCGACCAGGAACGCCAGCGCGCGCCCGATCCCCACCACGCTGTCGGGGATGCGCAGCGTGGTGGTGCTGTTGCCGTTGACCATCCCCAGGCGCCGGCGCGTGCCGCCGTACAGCGCGAAGACGTCGACGTCCAGCCAGGCCTGGTTCTCCACGCGCACGTAGGTGGCGGCGCGCGGGGCGGGCGCGTTGTTCCCCTTCCCCACGCAGGCGGCGGCGCCCAGCGCGGCCAGGAACAGGGCGAGGGTCAGCTTCACGGCGCGGCTCATCGGTCTCTGGCTCCTTCTCCGGATACGGGGGGTGATGGCGCGCCGGCCTACGGCGCGACCACCGGCGTCTGCCACGGGCGGAAGAGCGCGAGGGCCACCATGGCCAGGAGCAGGAGCGCGAACAGTGCCACCGCCGCCACCATGCATCCCCGCGCGCCGCAGCCGGAGCGCGGGTCTGCGGGCTCGGGCGGGAGCTTCACGATCCCGTCGGGAAGGTTCGGGTCCCGCTCCATCCTGGCCATCCGCTCGCTCCGTGGTCGTGGCTCGATGCCGGATGGTAACCATCCATCAAGACGTTCGACAAGCCGCGATTGTTCCCCGGCGCTCCGGTCCGCGGCCTCCGACCTGTGTTCATCCCCCGATCTGGAAAAGAATGCTCTCACAGAGGACACGGAGGTCACGGAGAACCGAATCGAGTCCTCCGTGACCTCCGTGCCCTCCGTGAGAGCCGTTTCCGTTCTCTCCGGGGTGATGCTACCAGGGCTGCGGGCGGACGGCGCGGACCACCACCTCGCGCTCGGTGGGCGAGAGCGCGACGGCGGAGATCACCCCGTGCCACGTCTCGCCCTTCGCGTCGCGCAGCTCGGCGGAGGCGGTGGCGCCGGTCTCGTCGCCCGGTGACGGGCGGACGGTCCAGCCGGCCTGGCGCAGGAGCCCGGCGTAGTACTCCACCAGCGCGGCGGGGGTGAGCGCGGTCTCCAGCCGCCCCGACGCCTCCCAGTCGTACTGGCTGCCGCCTCCGCCGCCTCCCGAGGTCTGCCGGGCGCCATCGGGAGCGGGGAGCGCCGGCAGCGGGATCTCGCGGAACGCCTCGACCCACTCGCGCCTGCACGACCCCGCGGCGCCGTTGCTCTCCAGCGTCAGATAGCCGCCTCCGTCGCGAACCGGAATCGCGGTCACGTGGACGGAACGGCCTTCGGGGGTGCAGAACTCCGTGGGAAACGCGGGGGCCGGCCGGCCGAGGAAAGCCAGTCGGTCGCTGGAGTTGGGCAGCCATCCGGCGCGCTGGAGCGCCTCGGAATACGCGGCGAGCACCCCGTTCACGTCGCCGGGGACGAACGCCACCCCCGTGGCCTCGTCGGCGTACGATGCGCCGCCCAGGACGCGCGCCCCGGGCGGGAGCGGCGCGGAGGCCAGCTCCGGCGGCAGCCGTCCGGCCGTGAACACCGGCTCTTCCACCTCCCCGTTCCCGCGGGGGTGCACCAGGAGCGCGCGGGCCAGCCGGCCGGGCACCGGCGGCCCCTGTGCGCGCGCGGCGGGGCCCCATTCCACCTCGCCGTGCCGCGGTTCCGTCGACGCGCCCGACACGCGCACCACGTAGAAGCGCTGGCCCTCGTCCACCTTTAGCACTGCCACCAGCGCGCGCCAGCTCCTCCCCCCCGCGTCGCGCATCTCCGCCCACGCGGTGGCGCCGCCGGCGTCGCCGCGAGGGTCGGCGGCAGTCCACCCCGCCTTGCGCAGCTGCCCGACGAGATCCGCCGCGAGCTCGGCGGGCGCCCGGGTGGAGCGCATCCGCCCTTCGGCATCGTGGTAGTCGGCGGAGCCACCGCCCCCGCTCCCCATCATCTCCACCCCCTCGGGCGCGTGGATCGGGGGGAAGGGCACGTCGCGGGGGAGCGGGCGCCGCACGCCCGAGCAGGGGAGCTCAGGCACGTTCTCCAGGACCGCCGACAGCTGGATCTCGCTCCCGCCCTGCGGGCGGGGCGTGGCCCAGGCCGTCAGCATCTCCCGGCCCGGCCCGCACAGGGCGAGCGTGGGCATCGCCGGGGAGGGGCGCAGCGACGGATCGTCGCTCGCGTGCCACCCCGCGCGCTCGAGCTGCGTCTTCCAGCCGGCGATCGCCTCGGCGGGCGGCTGGGGAACGGTGAGGAGCAGCCGGCCGCCGCTCCGTCCCGGCACGCCGCCCACCACCGTGGCCGCCGGGGGGAGGAGGCTGGCGGGGAACGACGCCGGCCGCCGGCCGACCACGATCTCCGGCTCTGGCTGGCCGCGTATCGTGAATGGAAAGAGCAGCGCGTGCAGCAACTCGCGGGGAACCGTGTTCCCGCCGCCCTGCGCCGACGCGGCGGGGGCGGCGGAGATGCCGAGCGCGAGGAGGGGAAGGAGGGCGATGCGTCTGCGCATGGAGATCTCCTGTCCAAGGAGCGGTGGTGGGATCACGTCACCGTGAGCATCCCCTTGGGCGCACGGACCGCGCCATTCCGCTCCGGATCTCCCCATCTCCCGAAAGACCGCGCCGCGCCTGCGATTCTCCCGTCCCTCCTCTCGATCCCCTCCCCCGTCGACCTCACGTTCCGGGACAGGAGATGGACAGCGTGCGGCGCTCGCTCCCCACGCGCCCTCGCGTCAACCCCGGCGGAAGATGCGGCGGTAGCCGCCGGCGATCAGCGCGGAGACGTCGGCCATGATGCGCGGGAGGTTGAGCCCACCAGGATACGCCAGGTATCTCGGCTCCCACTGCGGGTGGAATTTCTCCTTGTAGAGCCGCAGCCCCTGGAAGTTGTAGAGCGCGCCGCCGCGCTCGAACAGCCAGTTGCCCATGCGCGTCCACACCGGGGCCACGGCGCTCATCTCCAGCCCGGAGAGCGGCGCCATCCCCAGGTTGAAGCGCCGGTAGCCCTGCTCCTTCCCCCACAGCATCACCTGCAGCAGCAGCACCTCCATCACGTTCTTCGGCGCGGTGGAACGGTAGCGCATCAGGTCCACCAACAGCTCCGTCCCGTCCGCCCCCGGCCACACCGTCGCGAAGGCCTCCACCCGCCCCTCGCTCTCGATCACCGCCACGGGAAAGCGGCGGACGAACCCCTCGTCGAAGAAGCCGAGCGAGAAGCCCTTCTCCGCCACCGCCTTGTGCGCCAGCCAGTCGGCCGACACGCGGCGGATCTCCGGCAGCACCGCCTCCACCTCGCCGCGCGGGACGATGCGGAAGCGCATCCCGCTGCGCGCGAAGCGGTTGAGCACCAGCCGCAGCGGCTTCCGCTCGGCCCCCTCCAGCCCGAACGCGTCCAGCGAGACGAAGGCCTCTTCCCCCAGCTTCACGAAGGTGAGGCCGAAGTCGGCGTACTGGTGCAGCCGGTCCTTCCCCACCTGGTAGAACACGGGGATGCCGCCGAAGTCGTCGCAGCGGCCGAAGAACTGGCGGATGAGCGCACTGGTGCACGCCGGGTCGCCGATGGGGTCGCCCAGCGCCACCCACGTCTTCCCCTGCACGCCGTACATCAGGAACGCCTCGCGGCCGGGGCTGAAGAGCAGGCTCTTGTCCCCGAGGTAGACGAGATACGGCTGCGTGTGCGGCTGCGCGGCGACGAGCGTCCCCGCGTCCTCCAGGTCCTCCTGCGACGGCTGCACGACCTCGGGCGGCGCGGGGCGCATCAGCCGCAGCACACCGAAGGCGAGGAGAGCGACGAACGCGCCCACGGAAGCGCGGAGGAAGCGCGGCGCGTCGGCGCTGGCCGCGAAGCGCCACCACAGCTCGCTGCTGTACTCCACGTGGCGGAAGGCGAAGAACCCCAGCCAGATGGACGCGCCCACGACGGCCACCACGGAGGCGAACCAGCCGGGGGAGAAGCGCGCGGCGAAGAAGGCCGCGCGCCGGTCGAACGCCGGGCGGCTGACGCCGAGCGCGGCGAGGAGCGCGGCGAGGAAGAAGGCTTCCTCGTAGTCCACGCCCTTCAGCAGGCTCGCCGCGATCCCCAGCGCCAGCGCGCCGCCCGCCACGTACCAGGCAAAGCGCAGCCGCCGATAGACGCCGTTGGAGATGAACAGCAGCCCCACGCCGAGGACCGATCCCAGGAAATGCGAGGTCTCGATGACGACGAGGGGGATGTAGCGCGCCAGCCAGTGCACCCGCTCGCGCTCCACGGGCGTGGCGCCGGAGAGGAGGAGGACGACGCCCGCGAGGAAGGTGAAGACGGCCAGCACCTTCGGCGTCACCTGCCCGGTCAGCGCCCCGAACGCGCCGCCGATGCGCGCCAGCGCGTCCCTGCGCAGCCGCAGCTCGTCCGCCACGAGGAAGATCAGCGCGAGCGCGAGGGGGACGAGGTAGTAGATCAGGCGGTAGAGGAGGAGCGACGACACCAGCTCCGCGGGGACGCCGTAGCCGCGCAGCAGGAACGCCATCGTCCCCTCGAACACCCCCACGCCGCCGGGAACGTGGGAGATGAGCCCCAGCAGCTGCGCGGCGATGAAGGCCGACAGCACCTCGGCGAAGTCCAGCCCCGTGTGCGGGATGATGACGTACAGCACCGCGCCCGCGAGCGCCCAGTCCACCGTGCTGAGCACGAACTGCAGCAGCACCGTCCCCGGCGGCGGGATGGGCGCGCGGAAGCCGCCCAGCTTCACCGGCTTGCGCCAGAACACCGCCGCCAGCAGGTACGCCGCGGCGATCACCAGCATCAGCGCGCCGAGGGCGTGGACGACGAAGGGCCCGAGGAGCGAGACGATGTCGGGGTGGGGGTCGAACGCCATGCTGTAGCCGCCCAGCACCAGCAGCCCCAGCCAGAACGTCCCGTTGTAGAAGATGATGATGCGGGAGATGTCGCCCGCGGTGAGCCCCCAGCGCGAGTAGAAGCGGTAGCGCACGCTGGTGCCGCTGATCACCGCCCACCCCACGCTGTTGCTGATGGCGTAGCCGGTGAACGAGGCCAGCGCCACCTTCCACCACGCCTGCTTGCGCCCGATGTAGCGGAAGGCCAGCAGGTCGTACAGGCAGAGCACCGCGTAGTTCAGCAGCGTGAACGCCACCGCCCACCAGAGCGCGCCGTGCGGGAGCGACTTGAGGGTGGCGCGGATGGTGGCGTAGCTCACGCGCCGCAGGTCCGCCTGCAGCACCGCGATCCCCGCCGCGAACAGCGCCAGCGCGATCAGCGGCTGCACCCAGCGCCACACGCGCGAGCGGGTGCCGGCGTCGGACGCGGGCGGTTCGGCGGACGGCGCGGTCGGATCGGTCACGCGCGGCGGGGTTGCGGAGTGTACGCCCTGCGGTGGGCCGACGAATGTACGCCCGGCGCCGGAGCGGCGGAAGCGGGATGTTCCGCCAGGCTTTGGCGACAGCAATCAGACAAACAGAATGACTCACACGGAGGGAACGGAGGGAACGGAGGATGATGAGCAGTCCTCCGTTCCCTCCGTTTCCTCCGTGTGAGACCATTCCCGTAGGATCAGATCGAATGCACAGGCGTCCGTGCAATTCGCACGAAACCTCTACCAGCCCTCATCGTAGGCATGCTGAAGCTTCTTTCGGCGGCGCTGCACGAAGGGAATAACGTGCGGCGCAAGAATTGGCGATCGACTCCACCCAGGCTGGGAGACATACGAATGTCGTGGAGCCCCGTTCTCGACGCCGTCCCTCCGAAGAAGCGTGACCGCCGTCCGCTCGCGGTCAGGATGCGCGAACGCGTTCGCCAGATCGACGAAGCGGCCAGCCGGCGCGACGAGACCTACGCCTCGAAGGAAAACGGAGCCATCGTATTCCGGACGAGGCGAGTGGCATAAAGCCTTGCAGGACAGCCAAACCCGTCCGGGCAGAGCATCAGCTCTGCCCGGGTTTTCTTTTTGGCACCTCAGGAGAGAGATCCGGCCGCCACGCGCTTGCCGTCTAGGGTGAGCCCGAGTGTGCCCAGCTCCGCCGCCAGCACGGGATCGGCGACACGGATCTGGCCGGCGACGACGACGAGCGCGACGTCGTCCTCCGTCGCTTCGAGGACGGGGCGGCGGAAGACGGCGAGGTCGGCGGGGCTACCGACGGTCAGTGAGGGGATCGGGAGGCGCAGGCGGCGCGCGGCGGTGGCGCCGACGGCGTCGAGGAGGCGGGCGTCGTCCACCAGGCCCGTCGCACGGGCGGCGCGGAGCTCGTCGAGCAGGCTGCCGTCGCCGCTCAGCAGCGAGTCGCTGCCGAGCAGGACGTCCACACCGGGCGCGAGCAGCTCCGCCGGCGCGGTGCGGCCGAGGAGGAAGGCGTTGCTTGTCGGGCACCAGACGAGCGCCGCGCCCGACGCACGGAAGCGCGCGATCCCGTCCGCGTCGGGGCCGACGACGTGGACGGCGAGCAGGTTCTCGTCCAGCAGCCCCAGCCGGTCGATCTCGCGCACCTCGGCGGCGGAGAGCGCGTCGGTACCCTCGGCCAGGTGGATGGTGAGTGGCCGCGCCGGATCGGAGGGATCGGGCGCGGCCGCGCGGGTGAGATCGGGCTCGAAGCCGAGCGAGTGCGCGGTGCGGACGCGGGCGACGCGGATGGGGAAGCCGCGCTCGATATCCGGCTCCCACGCGTCGTGGTGGACGACGGTGGTGACGCCCGCGAGCAGGTTCTTCCACGCGCCGCGCAGCAACGCCTCGCGCCGCGGCACGGCGCGCGCCGCGGCGATCTCGTCCGCGAAGCGGCGGTGGATGTCGCGGCCCCACTCGTACGCGTTCGGATACGGCCCCGCGCCCAGCCGGCCGTAGTGGTTGCGGTGGAGATGGTCGTGCGCGTTGATCAGCCCCGGCCGCACCTCGCCGTCCGGGATGCGCAGCGTCACGTCGAACCGCCGGTCCGCGGGGACGATGACGCCGCCGTCCACCCCCACCGCCACGTTCGCCGCCTCGATGCGGAAGCGCATCACCGTGCGCAGGCGCGACGACCGGAAGCCTCACGCGGAGACGCGGAGGCGCGGAGTGCTCTCTCCGCGTCTCCGCGTCTCCGCGTGAGGCCTTCTGTTCTCGCCATCAGGCGTCGAGAGCGCGGCGGAAGGAGAGGGCGAGGACCACGGGGAGGCCTTCGTCCGCGGCGTAGCGGTCGAGGCGGCCGGCGGCGGCGTAGAAGGGGCGCAGCTCGGGGCCGATCACCCCGTCGCGCCAGTCGGCCAGCTCCAGCCCGGCGTCCGCCGCCGCGCGGACGTGATCGTCCAGCTCGTGGACGTGGTGCTCGATGTCGTGCACCGCGCCGCCTGCGTCGCGGAACGAGCGGGTGTGCCCCGCGCGCGCCGCGTCGGGGTGGAAGTCGGTGACGACCACCGTGCCCCCGCGGCGCACCACGCGCCCCAGCTCCGCGTACGCCGCGTCGAGCGCGGGGAGATGGCCGACGACCAGGCGGCACCACGCGACGTCGAACGTCCCTGCCGCGAAGGGGAGCGCGCGCACGTCCGCGGCGGCCAGCAGCGGGCGCATCGTCTCATCCTCCCGCGCCCCCGCGGCCAGCATCTCCCAGGTCAGGTCGGCGCCGGCGAGGAGCGCGGCGTCGGCGTGCGCGCGGAGGCGGCGGGCGGTGCCGCAGCCGGCGTCCAGCAGGCGCAGCCCGGCCGGCGGCGGCGTCAATTCGCTCACCAGCCGGTCGTCCACGAAGCTGATGGCCGTCTCGGCGTCGTAGCTGGGCGCCCACAGGCGGTACGCCTCGCGCGGGGCGAGCGGCGGCGCGACAGACGTGCTCACGCCATCACCGGCTCGGGCGCGGCGGGCGGGCGCAGGTGCCCGTACGCCTGCGTGTCTTCCGGCGCGGTCTGCGACCAGCGGCGGACGGTCCTCAGCAGCGCGGCGTCGCTGAAATCGCCCTTCTCCCAACGCCTCCGCGCCAGGATCCTGCCGAGCGCCTTCCCCCAGTCGCGCGTGCGGCGGTCGTGCAGCGAGGGAAAGCGGCTGTCCAGCACCAGCCGGAAGTTCTCCACCCGCGTCCGCAGGCTCCCGTTCATCCAGGGGACGTGCGGGTCCTCGTGCGTCATCCACTTCACCCACTCCGGCTGCGTCCACTCCTCCAGCGTGTCGGGCGTCATCGACACCGCGTCGACGTTCCCGTACGTCCCCCGGCGCTGCGGGGTAGGCGTGTAGAAGTAGGTGATCAGCTCCATTGACGGGTTGATCGCCTTCAGCCTGCGGATGAAGCCGAGCGTGGTGTCGATCTCCGACGCGGGGTCGTCGGGCCCGCCCAGGACGAACGAGAACTCGGGGATGATCCCGTGCTCGCGCGTCCTGGCGGCGATCTCCAGCGTCTGCGCGATCGTCAGCGTCTTGTTCATCTTCTTCAGCACCTCGTCGCTCCCCGACTCGGCGCCGTAGAACACCATCGTCAGCCCCGACTTCTTCAGCGCGCGCCAGGTGTCGTCCGACAGCCGCAGCATCAGGTCGACGCGCGCCTCGCACCACCAGCGGATCCCCAGCGGCGTCAGCCGTTCCGCGATCTCCAGCGCGTGGTCTTCCTTGAGGAAGAAGTTGTTGTCGTAGAAGTGCACGGCGTCCATGCCGTGGTTCTTCACCAGCCATTCGAGGTGCCGCGCGGTGCGCTCCGGGCGCCCCTGCTTCTCGCGGCTGCCGAACACGGAGATGACCCCGCAGAACTTGCAGCCGTACGGGCACCCGATGGACGCCTGGTACACCCCCGTCCGCCGCCCCAGGAAGGTGGGGAGGAGGTAGTCGTCGATCGGGATCTTGTGGTACGGGGGATCGGGAAGCTCGTCCGGCCCCACCCACGGGCGCTCCAGGTTGATGCGGTTCTCGCCGGACGCGTCGCGGTACATCAGCCCGGCGACGGTCTTGGGATCGCGCTCGCCGTCCATCACCTCCAGCAGCTCGCGGAAGGCGTGCTCGCCCTGGCCGCGGATCGCCCAGTCGATGTAGGGGGCGGAGATCACGGGCTGGGGATAGAGGGAGGGAAAGTTGCCGCCCCAGACGATGGGGATCTCGGGGAAGCGCGCCTTCACCTGCTTCGTCAGCGGCACGGCGGCGACCAGCTGCGGCCCCGGCATCACGGTGAAGGCGATCACCCGCACCGGGTCCGGCCCCCCGCGGCGCGCCTCGACGTGGCGCGTGATCTCGGCCAGCGGATCGATGCTGGGGCGGTTGCCGTCCACGATCTCCCACTCCGTCCCCTCCGGCAGCGCGGCGCCGATTGACATCACGGAGAGCGGGAAGCGGCGGTTCTTCGGTGCGGTGGCCCGCGGGTTCACGAACAGGATCATGGGACGGTGCACTCCCAGAGGTCGAAGCGCGACGGCGCGCGCCGCCGCCGGACGAAGGCGACGAGCGGCCGGATCTCGTAGGCCAGCGGATAGCGGACGCGGTGCCGGCGCCAGTGCAAGCCCAGCGGCGCCGACGCGGCGGCGAGCGAATCCGCGGTCAGGTACTCGATGAACGGCAGCGCGGTGAGCGCGTCCGCGCGCCCGCCGAAGCGCGCCGCGGCGTGGCGGCGCTTCTCCTCCACCATTGCCCTCCCGTCCTTCTCATGGCGATAGAAGGGCGAGTCGAGGATGACGATGCGCCCGCCCGGCCGAACCACGCGCTTCGCCTCGGCCAGCGCGGCGCGGAGGTCGAGCGCGTAGTGCAGCGCCGCGTTGAACACGGCGACGTCGAAGCTCGCGTCCGCCGCGGGGATGGCCTCGAAGCTCGCCGCCACCCGCCCGAACAGCTTCGGGAGATGGGGATCGTACCCGGCGGCGGCGCCCAGCCCGTCGACCGCGTCGTCGCGCACGTCCATCGCCGTCGCCGCGTGGCCGAGCAGCGAGGCGCGGTAGCAGAGCCAGCCGTTCCCCGCGCCGAGGTCGAGGAGGCGGAGGGGACGTCCTGCCGCGCGCGCCATCGGCCGCAGGACGCGGCGCTCGAACGCGTCGTAGGTGCGCGAGCGGATGGCCCACTGGCTCGCTGTCGGCCCCTCCGCGAGGTACGGCAGTGCCAGCAACTCGGCGACGCCGCCCGCACCGCGCCCCTCGGCCGCGCGGTGGGCGCCGTACTCCGCGCGGAAGCGGGCGAGCGCCTCGGCCTGCGCCGTCATCGCGAGTCCTCCGCCGGCGCGGGCGCGTCCGTCCGCTCCAGGTGGAAGAGGACGTGGTCGCCCAGCAGCGCGAGCGGCGCCTCCACCGCGCGATCCATCATCTCCAGAAATGAAAGGAGATGGGGATGTCGGGAGATCCACGGCTCCGCGGCGCTGGGGGGAACGAAGACGCCGATGCCGCGCGTACGCCGCCGCCGGAACCAGGGCGCGAACGCGCGCGCGATCTCCCGCGGGCGGTGATAGCGCACGGTGAACTCGCGCCCGCCCAGCCGCGCGGCCACCTCCCCGCGCGAGAGGCGGCGGAATCCCGCCCGCGGGCGGCCGAGGATCGTCTCCGTCACTATCTCCCCCGGCGGGAAGGGGCCGAAGAGCACCAGCAGCGCCGGCGCGCCGGGCCGCAGCAGCCGCGCCAGCCCCCGCGCGACGGGGCGCAGGTCGGTCACGCAGTTCAGCGCGGCGAAGTTGGAGAACGCGCCGTCGAACGGCACCTCGCCCGCGGCCTCGCGCGCCGCGGCCAGCGCCTCCATCTCCTCCGCGGGACACACCTCCGCCGTCGCGGGGGCGGCGCGGCCGGCCAGCTTCCGCGCGGCGATCTCCACCATCGCGGGCGAGGCGTCGGTCAGGTGGACCGAACGCCCGTGGTCCGCGAGGTACGACGCATCCTCCCCCGTCCCCCCGCCCAGCTCCAGCACGCGCGCGCCGGCCGGGAAGGCGCGCAGCAGTTCGCGCCGCACCGCGCGGCGCTGGGCCGCGACGCTCAGCCACGCGCCGAAGCGCTCGTCGAACTTCGGCGCCACGGTGTCGAACGCCGCCGCGGCGGGCGGCAGCGCGCGCGTCTCCATCACGCCGGCGCCCCCGCCAGCTCGGGCGCGCGCTCCCCGGGCTCGTCCGCCGTCAACTGTGCCCACACGAGCTCCATCGCCGCGCGGTCGGCGCCGGGGCGCGCCTCGTCGTGCAGCGCGTCGCGCAGGCGGCGGTAGAAGGCGGTGGAGTAGGTGCCGTGGAAGAGCATCGCCAGGTCGTTGGTGTCGCTCCAGTTCTGCTTCACCCCCAGCTGCGCCTGCACCTTCTGGTGGAACTTGGTCCCCGGGAGCGGATAGGCCACCGACACGCCGATGTCGTCGGGGCGCTCGTCGCGCACCAGGTCGCGCGTCATCAGCACGTCCTCCCACTCCTCGCCGAGATAGCCCAGCTGCAGGAACCAGCAGGCGCGGATCCCGTGCTCCTTGAGCGTCCGCGTAGCGGTCCGCACCTGCTCGATCGTCGACCCCTTGTCCATCGCGTCGAGGATCTTCTGCGACCCCGACTCCACGCCCAGCCACACCTCCTCGGCCCCGGCGGCCTTGAGCGCGGCCACGGTGTTGGGGCGCATCAGGTTGACGCGCGTCTGGATCATGAAGGGGATGCGCGCGTCGCGGATGCCGATCTCCTCCGCGAACTCGGCGATCCACTCCGCCGTCAGCCCCCAGATGTCATCCGCGAACCAGAGGTGGTCGGGCGCGACGCTCTCCTTCAGCCGGCGGATCTCCTCCGCGGCGCTGGCGGGCGAGCGCTGGTCGTAGCGGCGGCCGAAAAGGGGCTTCGCGCACCAGTTGCAGCCGTACGGGCACCCGCGCGAGGTCACCACGTTCCACGACAGCCGCCCGTGCGCCCCGGTCCACGCGCGGCGGTAGACCTCGGCGTCGACCAGGTCCCACGCGGGGAACGGCAGCGCGTCCAGGTCGCGCACGGCCGGACGCGGCTTGGTCCGCCACGCGCGCGCGTCGCCGTTCGCCAGCGCCAGCCCGGCGACGTCGCCCAGCGGCGCATCGGGGTCGGCGAGCCACGCCTCGGCCAGCTCGGGAACGCCGCTCTCCGGGTCCCCCAGCAGCACGGCGTCGGCGCCCGCCGCGAGGTAGATCTCCGGGTGGTCGCTGGGGTCGGAGCCGTTGATCACCACGCGGGCGCCGGCGGCCTTCGCGGCGCGCACCATCTCCAGCGCCGCCTCGCGCATCCGCAGCGTGCACATCTTCGTGAGGAAGTTGAAGCTGTCCTCGACGATGGCCACGACGCGGGGCCGCACCGCATCCACCATCTCCGCGAACTCGTGCGGGCCGGCGGAGAGCATGGCGTCGAACAGGGCGACGCGGTGGCCGCGCTCGCGCAGCACGGCCCCGGTGATGAGCGTGGCCAGCGGCGAGTAGGGCTTCATCTTCTCGACCTGCTTGGGGTCGAGGAGAAGGAAGTACGAGTGGGCGACGAGGATCGGAGCGTTCTGGGCCAACGCGGCCTCCCGGAAGTGGACGGATCGCAAGGCGGTCTTGGAGAACGGTTCCGGCGCGCGGCCGGACATCATTGTCGCGCTGTCGCGGGGCGGGACAGCTCCCCCGCGCGGATGTGCCACGCCGCGACGGGTGCGGGCGGAGAGGAGACGACGGCCCCGCTCGCGCCCAGGCACGCAGGGGCCGGGTGCGGGCCGCGCGTCGGTCTCCCCCGACGGAGCGGAGAAAGGAGCCAACTCCTTGTCCGGCAGCCGCTTGGGCTGCCGTGGCGCAGCGCCGTCCGGGCCGCCGGCGCCTGGATCGGGTCACCTCCGGGCGATGGCCGTTGTCACGGGCATTCGATGTGACGTAGATCGGTTCGAACACCCGAACAAGGCAACCGCCGCGCCCGGCACCCTTCCCCCGCCCGCGACCCATGCCCCGCGTCTCCCGCCGACGTAGCAGGCACGTAGCACCTACGGTTCGCGTGCGCGGGGCCGCCGTCAAGGCTCTTGAAACGTCCGTGGCACGAAGCGGGGTCTCATCGCACGGAAGGGGACGATGCGTGTCGTCCAGGTGAGCTGCCACCGCGATCCGCTGCGCCGCGGCGGCGCGGAGCTGCTGGAGACGTGGACGGCGCTCCCGCTGGCCGCGCGCGCCGCCGCGGACGCCGGGTGCGACGTAACCGTGGTCCACGCCGCGTGGCGTGACGAGGAGATCACGCGCGACGGCGTGCGCTACCGCTTCGTGGCCGAGCCGGAGCTCCCTCCGCGCGTTTCCCGCCGCCTCCAGCCCCGCCTCGTGGCCGCCGTCCGCGCGCTCCACCCCCGCGTGGTGCACCTGCAGGGGATGGGGATGCCGCAGGCGCGCTGGCTGTGCGGCAACGGCGCGGCGGTGGTGGTGCAGGACCACTCCGAGCCGCCGAAGACCGGGTGGCGCGGCGCGGTGCAGCGCTGGGCGCTGGCGCGGGTCGACGGCGTGCTCTTCACCGCGCGCGAGCAGGCCGAGCCCTTCTTCGCCGCGGGGGCGCTGCGGGCCGAGACGCCGGTGTTCGAGGTGCTGGAGTCCACCACCGCCTTCACCCCGGGCGACCGCGAGGCGGCGCGGAGGGAGACGGGGATCGGCGGCGACCCGTGCCTGCTCTGGCTGGGGCACCTCGACGCCAACAAGGACCCGCTGACGGTGCTCGAGGCCGTCGCCCGCGTCCGCGAACGGCTCCCCGCGCTGCGCCTGTGGATGTGCTACGGCACCGCGCCGCTGGAGGCCGCGGTGCGCGCGCGCCTGGCCGCGGAGCCGGAGCTGGCCGCGCGGGTGGCGCTGCTGGGGCCGGTGCCGCACGCGCGGGTGGAGCAGCTCTGCCGCGCGGCCGACCTGTTCGTGCAGGGGAGCCGCCGCGAGAGCTGCGGCTACGCGGTGCTCGAGTCGCTGGCCTGCGGCGCCACTCCTTTGGTGACCGACATCCCCGCCTTCCGCCGGCTGACGCGCGGCGGCGCCGTGGGCGGCCTCTTCGCGCCGGGCGACGCGGACGGGCTGGCGCGGCTCATCCTGGCCTTCGCCGCGCGGTCGCAGGCGGAGTTGCGGGCGCGGGCGACGGCGCACTTCGCGGCGCACCTGTCGCCCGCGGCGCTCGCGCGCGAGCTGGGGGCGGCGTACGCCGCGGTGGCCGGGAGGCGGCCGTGAAGGTGGCGATGGTGGTGCCCGGCGGGGTGGACCGCGGCGGCACGGAGCGGGTGATCCCCGTGCTGCTGGGGATGATCGGCCGGGTGGCGCGCGAGCACGAGCTGCACGTCTTCGCCTTCCACCAGGAATCGGAGGCGGGGACGTGGCCGCTACGGGGCGCCACGGTGCACAACGCGGGGCGGCCGCGCTCCGCCGCCCGCGCGCTCCGCGACCTGGTGGCCGAGCACCGGCGCAGGCCGTTCGCGGTGATGCACGGCGTGTGGTGCGGCCCCGGGCTGGTGGCCGCGGCGGCCGGGCGGCTGCTGCGCCGCCCCGCCCTCGTGCACCTGGTGGGCGGCGACGCGGCCGCGCTCCCCGAGATCGGCTACGGGCTCCTCCGCACCCCCGGCGGGCGGCTGCGGCTGCGCACGGTGGCCGCGCTGGCCGCGCACCTGACCGCCAACAGCGACTACAACGTGCGCCTGATGGCCGCGCGCGGCGTCCGCGCCGAGCGGGTTCCGTACGGCGTGGGCGTGGACGAGTGGCCCCCGCTGCCCCCGCGGCGGCGACGCCCCGGCGCGGAGGCGCGGCTCCTCTTCGTCGGCTCGCTGAACCGGGTGAAGGACCCCTGCACGCTCGTCCGGGGGATGGCCGCGCTCCGCGCCCGCGGCGTGGCCTTCCGCCTGGACGTGGTGGGCGAGGACCTGCTCGGCGGCGAGGTCCACCGCCTGGCGGCGGACCTCGGCCTCTCCTCCATCGTCCATTTCCACGGCTTCCTCCCCCAGGCGCGACTCCGGCCGCTGATGGAGCGCGCCGACGCGCTGCTGGTCACCAGCCGCCACGAGTGCGGCCCCATCGTGGCGCTCGAGGCGGCGCTCTGCGGCGTGCCCACGCTGGGGACGCCGGTCGGGCACCTGGCCGACTGGGCGCCGGAGGCCGCCGTCCCCTTCCCCGCAGGCGACGCGGACGCGCTGGCGGAGACCGCCGCCGCGCTGCTGGGCGACGAGGAGCGCCGCCTGCGCGTGGCCTTCGCGGCGCAGCGGCGGGCGCTGCACGACGACGCCGACCGCGCCGCCGCGCGCGTGCTGGACATCTACCGCGAGCTCACCCGAACCCGGGAGCGCACGTCGTGAGTCCCGAGCCCACCCTCCTGGCCATCCGCCTGGCGCCCGCGCGCCACTTCGCCGCCGTCACCCTGCCCGTGCTGGGGGTGCCGGTGCGCTTCGAGTCCAACTCGCCCGAGGTGGTGCGGGTGGCCGAAGAGTCGTTCGGGTGGTGGCGCGTGCTGGAGCGCGACCCGTCGCTGAGCGTGGGCGGCGGGCGCGCGTGCATCCGCATCCGCGTGCGGCCGGGGGGGCGAGGGGTGGGGATGGGATGCGAGGTGGACCACGGCGTCCCCCGGCGCGACCTGCTGATCGTCTCGGGCCCCGCCGTGCGCGGCTACGCGGATGCGCTGCGGCGCGAGGCCGTGGCCGAGGTGGACGAGGCGCTGGTGGCCGAGGGGCGCCACTTCCGCACGCTGGTGCTGGAGGCGATGGCGCTGTTCCTGGTGACGCGGCAGGACCGCGAGCCGCTGCACGCCGCGGCGGTGGTGCGTGGGGATACGGCGCTGCTGCTGGCCGCGCCCAGCGGCGTGGGGAAGAGCACCACGGCCTACGCCGCGCGGCGGGCGGGGTTGAGGGTGCTGGCGGAGGACGCCGTCTTCCTGCAGCTGCGCCCCTTCCGCGTGTGGGGGATGCCCGGCGCGATGAACCTGCACCCCGCGTCCGCGCGCTTCTTCCCCGAGCTGGCGGGCGTGCCGCCGACGCGGATGGTGAACGGCAAGCACAAGCTGGCACTGTCGCTGCGCGGCACCGACGGCGCGGCGGAGTGGCCGCTGGCCGGCCCCGTCGGCGTCTGCCTGCTCGCGCGCGGCGGGGAGGCGGAGGTCGAGCGGGTCGGCGCGGAGGAGATGACGCGGCGGCTGACGTCGGGGCTGGAGCCGGGGTTCAGCCACTTCACGGGGACGATCCGCCCCCGCGTGCGCCGGCTGGTGGAGCGCGGCGGCTGGCGGATGACGCTCCCCCCGCACCCGGCGGATGCGATCCCCCTGCTCCACCGCATGCTGGACGAGATCGACGCGTAGGGCCGGCCACCGAAAACTCAAGTATCCAAAACAGAAAGTCTCACGCAGAGTTAGCAGAGTCAGCAGAGAACTGCAGTTTCCTGCAGCTTTTTCTCTGCTAACCCTGCTAACTCTGCGTGAGATCAAGTCTTTTAGAATCTACATCCCCGACCCCGTCATCCTCGGCCGCACCTGGGCGAGGACGCCGGGGACGTCGTCGGCCAGCACCACCGCCAGCTCGCCCTCGCCCAGCAGCGAGAGGGCGCGCGCGACGGCGTCGGCCTCGGTCTCCACCTGCTCGATCTGGTCGCCGCGCAGGCCGGCCTCGCGCAGCCCCTCCACCAGCAGCCCGGCCACCTCGCCCGGACGGCGGCCGCGCAGGTCGTAGTCTTCCTTGACGATGGTGTAGTCCAGCCCGCTGCAGAGCGCCGCCACCGCGCGGATGTCCTCGTCGCGCCGGTCGCCGGGGACGGCGATCACCCCGATGCGGCGGCGCGCGGGGATGTCGGCCACCATCTGCATCAGCCCCGCGACCGCGGCGGGGTTGTGCGCGTAGTCGACCAGCACGCGGGTCTCGCCCACGCGCAGCAGGTTTAGGCGGCCGGGGGTCATCGACGGGCTGGGGAAGAACGACAGCAGCCCGGAGCGGATGGTGTCGTACCGCACCCCCTGCACGTACGCGGTGGCGATGGCGGCCAGGATGTTTCCCTGCTGGAAGCGCGCGGCGCCGCCCATCATCAGCGGCACCTCGTTCACCCCGGCGATGGGGATGCGCAGCCGGCCGCGGCGGATCACGAACGTCCCCTCCTCGATCCGCGCCCCGATCCCCCCGCGCGCGATGTGCTCCTCGAACTTCTCGTTCCCGCCCTCCGGCATCACCGAGAAGAAGACGATGTCGGCCCCCGTGCGGTCGCGCATCGCGTAGACCAGCGGGTCGTCGGCGTTCAGCACCGCGTGCCCCTCGCGCTTGACGACGGCGGGGATCACCGCCTTCACCTCCGCCAGCTGCTCCAGCGTGTTGATCCCCCGCAGCCCCAGGTGGTCGGCCGAGACGTTGAGGACCACGCCCACGTCGCACTCGTCCCACCCCAGCCCCGCGCGCAGGATCCCGCCGCGCGCCGTCTCCAGCACCGCCACGTCCACCGTCGGGTTGGAGAGGATGATGTTGGCGGAGAAGGGGCCGGTCATGTCGCCCTCCATCACCAGCCGGTTCTGGAGATAGACGCCGTCCGTCGTGGTGAACCCCACCGTCTTCCCCGTCTGCCGGAAGAGGTGCGCGGTGAGACGGGTGGTCGTGGTCTTCCCGTTCGTTCCCGTGATGGCGATGACGGGGATGGTGTAGCCCGCGCCCGGCGGGTAGAGCATGTCGATGATCGGCGCGCCCGGGTTGCGCGGCTTCCCCTCGGTGGGATGCGTGTGCATTCGCAGTCCCGGCGCGGCGTTGACCTCGATGATCACCGCCCCGTTCTCGCGGAAGGGAACGGAGATGTCGGGGGAGAGCACGTCGATCCCCGCGATGTCGAGCCCCACGATCCCCGCCGCCATCTCGCACGCGGTCACGTTGTCGGGATGGATCTCGTCCGTGCGGTCGATCGACGTCCCGCCGGTCGACAGGTTCGCCGTCGCGCGGAGATAGACCTGCGCCCCCGCCCCGGGGACGGAGTCGAGCGAGAGCCCGCGCGTGCGCAGATAATCCTCCGTCACCCCGTCGCTCGGCAGCCTTGTGAGCGTCTTGGTGTGCCCCCGTCCCCGCCGGGGGTCGCGGTTGGCCTCGTCGATCAGCGCGCGGATGGAGCTGCGCCCGTCGCCGATCACGTGCGCGGGCACCCGCTCCGCCACGGCGACGAGCCTCCCGTCGACGACCAGGATACGGTAATCGCGCCCGCTGACGTACTGCTCGACCACGACGCGGCGCCCGTACGCACTGGTGACCGGCCAGGCGGCGCGCACCGCCTCCTCTCCGTCCAGCCGCCCGGAGATGCCGCGGCCGTGGCTGGCGTCGAGCGGCTTCAGCAGCACGGGGTAGCCGATCTCGCGGGCCACCTCGATCGCCCCGTCGAGCGTGGACGCCGTGTCGCCCTGGGGGACGGGGAGGCCGATGTTGCCGAGGACGCGGCGCGTGTCGTCCTTGTCCTGCGCGATCTCCACCGCGATGGCGCTGGTGTAGTCGCTCATGGCGGCCTGGATGCGCCGCAGGTTCTTCCCCAGCCCCAGCTGGACGAGGGAAAAGGAGTTGAGGCGGCGGACGGGGATGCCGCGCCGCACCGCCTCGTCCACGATGGCGGCGGTGGACGGGCCCAGGCGCACGGCCTCGAGCAGGTCGTGCAGGTCGTGCACGGTGCCGTCCACGTCGAACGGCTCGCCCGCGATGCAGGCGCGCACCAGGCGGACGGCGTCGCGCACCGCCTGCATCCCCACGTCCTCCTCCTCGTAGGCCACGATCAGCCACCACACGCCGGGGTCGCCGCTCTCCACCACGCGGCCGAAGGAGACGTCGCACCCGGCCAGCGTCTGCAGCTCCAGCGCGACGTGCTCCAGCACGTGGGGGAGATGCGTGCCTTCGTGGAGGCGGGCGAGGAAGCCGCCCTCGCCCGGGCGCGAGCAGGGATGGTCGCGCAGCGTGGGGACCAGCTCCACCAGCCGTTCGTTGAAGCCTGGGAGGTCGGTCGACGGGACGTCCTCGAGCGCGCCCAGCGTCAGGTCGCAGGCGATGACGGGGGCCAGGCGCCAGAAGTTGGGCCCGCGCAGCGGCCGCAGCCGCGAGATGCGCAGCTCTTCGGGGTCGAAGGCGGCCAGGCCGGCCGCGGACTGCGTCTGTGTGTCGGACATGGGGGAGGTGGAGAAGCCGGGGGGTGGCCGCGCGCGCGTCAGCCGCGCGCGCTCCGGAGCTGCCGCCACTCCTGCGGATCGCGCACGCCGCCGCCGCGCGCGGGCGCCGCCTTCTCCGGCGCGCTCGCCTTCTCCGGCTCGCAGTCGATGCGGCGCGGGGCGGCGCGGCCCGCGTCGGCGTGCGCGGCCTCGGAGGCGGCCTGCGCGCGGGCTCCCGGCTGGGTGGTGTTCACGGAGATTTCCTGCGGCTGCTTGGCGCCAGCGTGGGGCGTAAGACGTTGCCCCGATTCAGGGTGCGCGAAGGGCGCAGAGAGCATGCCACCCCCGGCGCACTCCGTCGCCTTGCACGAAGAAAACGATGAAATCACACGGAGGAAATGGAGGAACTCAGGTCAGTCCTCCGTTCCCTCCGTTTCCTCCGTGTGATCACTGCCGTTGGAATGGCTAGGGATGCACGGAAACACGAAGGGCGGCCCGATGCCGGGGCCGCCCCTCGATCTTCATCTCCCGAAAAGAACGCTCAGCGGCGCGCGGCCGCCCGCTGCTGCGCCAGCTGCACCGCGTTGAAGACGTTCACCACGCCGCCCGAGACGGAAAGGCTGGCGAACGGCACGCGCGAATCGCCCTCGCCCGGCCGCACCACGTTCTGGTTGGGGAAGCGCGTGGAGGACTGGATGATGATGTCCTTCACGTCCGCGGCGGTCAGGCTCGGGAAGTACGACAGCAGCAGCGCCGCCACGCCCGTGACCACCGGCGCCGCCATGCTTGTGCCCTGCAGCCGCTCGTACCGGTTGTTCGGCACCGTCGACCAGATCGACACGCCCGGCGCGAACACGTCCACGCCCGTGCGGCTGTAGTTGGAGAAGTCGGCCGCCAGGCTGTCGGCCCCCGCCGGCGTCGACGCGCCCACCTCGATCCAGCTGCGCGCGGTGCCGCCGTTCAGGAAGGTGCGCGTGGGGTAGCTGGGCGAGGTGTCGAGGTTGGCGCCCTCGTTCCCCGCCGCGTGCACGATCAGCACGCCCTTGCCCTCGGCGTAGCGCACCGCCTCGTCCACCGCGCCCTTCTGCGGCGAGTAGGCCTTGCCGAAGCTCATGTTGATGATCTGCGCGCCGTTGTCGGCCGCGTAGCGGATGGCGTTGGCGATGTCCTTGTCGCGCTCGTCGCCGTCGGGCACGGCACGCAGGATCATCAGCCGCACCGCCGGGGCGATCCCGTTCAGCCCCGCGTTGTTGCCACGCACCGCGCCGATGATCCCCGCCACGTGCGTGCCGTGGGTGGCGTCGGGGCCGGTGACCTCGGCGTTGCCGTAGCCGCGCTCGTTCAGGTTGGTGGTGTCGTCGCCCACGATGGGGCGCGGGTTGAACGACGGGTTCAGCCCGTACTGCAGCTTGTTCTCCTGGTCGCGCTTGTACTCCGAGAGCGATTCCACCGTCCACCCCTGCTCGGCCGCCGAGAGCCAGCGCTCGCGGGCCTGCTGCACGTCGAGCCGTACCGAGCGCAGCCGCCGCACGTTCTCCTCCGTCAGCGAGTCGCCGTTCAGCGCGGGGCGGATGACCGCCTCCAGCTGCTGCAGCTGCGGGAGGATCTGCTTGACCGCCGCCAGCTCCTGCGCCGCCCGGGCGCGGTCGGCGTCGAGCTTGCGCTTGGCGTCCTGGAAGAGCTGGTACTCGCGCCGGCCGGCGGCGTCGAGCGTGGCGGGATTCACGTTCTCGTACTTCGCGCGCAGGCGGGCGTAGATGCGCACCGACTCGTAGGTGTCGTGGTCCACGTCACGCCCGTCGCGGCCGCCGATGAAGTCCCACCCGTGCACGTCGTCGACGTAGCCGTTGTTGTCGTCGTCGCGGCCGTTCCCCGCCACCTCGCGCGGGTTGGTCCAGACATTGGGCGCGAGATCGGGGTGGGCGATGTCGACGCCCGAGTCGATGATGGCCACCACCACCGGGCGCGCCGTCTTCCCCGGCAGCAGCTCGGCATAGGCGCGGTCGAGCCCGATCCCGTTGACGTGGTTGGAGACGGGGTCCAGCTGCCACCAGTTCCGCGGCGGCTCGTTGGTGGTGGTGTCGGCGGGCGCGTCCTGCTGCGCGAGGCCGAGCGAAGGGGCAAGGACCAGCGCGAGCGCCGGCACGAAGAGACGGCGGAAAGGCTTCATCGAGGGACCGGGGTTGAAGAACAGCCGCCGCGCTCGGGGCGCGCGGCGGCCTTGTGTGCTCAGTACATCCGATGCGCCGGAGGGGTTCCGGCCGGCAGGGAGATGGGACGAACCTCGCACGTGGCGGGATCAGGCGTTCCCCGCCCCATCCCTCTCCTTCCCGATCATCAAAACCGGGAACGACGATACCGCCCGGAGACGCCCGGGGCCAGTCCGGGTTGACATGCAACCGCGCGGTTGCATATTGAGAGGCGTGGATGCCGACATGGACGCCGTCTTCCGAGCGCTGGCCGATCCGGGCCGCAGGCGGCTGCTGGACCTGCTGCACGCCCGCAGCGGCCAGACGCTGGGCGAGCTGTCGGCGCAGATGGAGGTGACCCGGCAGGCGGTCTCCAAGCACCTGGGCGTGCTGGAGGCGGCCGGCCTGGTCGTCACCCGGTGGAGGGGGCGCGAGAAGCTGCACCACCTCAACCCCGTGCCGATCCACGAGATCAGCGAGCGGTGGATCGGCAAGTACGAGCGCACCCGGCTGGATGCGCTCGGCGCGCTGAAGCGGAGCCTGGAGGAGGAGCGATGACCCTGACCACGCAGAGCACCATCTACGTCACCTACATCGCCACGAGCCCGGAGCGGGTGTGGGAGGCGCTGACCAGCGCGGAGTACACGCGCCGCTACTTCTTCGGCCGGAGCGTGGAGTCGGAGTGGAAGCCCGGCTCGGAGTGGGCGCTGCGGATGGAGGACGGGCGCGTCGACGTCGCCGGGAAGGTGCTGGAGGCGGACCCGCCGCGGCGGCTGTCGCTGAGCTGGCGGGTGGAGTGGATCGAGGAGATGCGGCACCTGCCCGAGGCCGTCGTCACCTACACCATCGAGCCGGTGAGCGACGGCCTGGTGCGGCTGACGATGGAGGAGGCGCACCCCACGCCCATCCCCGAGGAGCTGCTGGAGGGTGGCCGGCAGGGGTGGCCGATCATCCTGAGCGGCCTGAAGACGCTGCTGGAAACGGGCCGGCCGCTGCCGCCCTTCCCTGTCCCCGAGCCGCCGAAGTCATCCTGAAAAGACCGGGCTCACGCAGAGGAGCAGAGGCAGCAGAGAACCGATCGGTGTCCTCTGCTGCCTCTGCTCCTCTGCGTGAGCCATTCAGTTTAGATCGTCTGGACTGCGCCAGCCGCGGCCTCACCGCTCCGCCAGGTACTCGTGGATGGAGGTGATGGCCACGGAGCCGTCGCCCACGGCCGAGCCCACGCGCTTGACGGCGCCCGCGCGCACGTCGCCAGCGGCGAACACGCCGGGGCAGCTGGTCTCGCGCGGCAGCGGATCGCGCTCCAGCGGCCAGCGCCCGCGCACCTGCGATCCGGTCAGCAGGTAGCCCGCGTCGTCGCGCATCACGCCATCCCCCAGCCACTCCGTCTCCGGCGCGGCGCCGATGAACACGAACAGCGCCTCGCAGGCGGCCTGGCGCGTCTCGCCGGTGCCGACGTTTTTGATCGTGATCTCGTGCAGCCGCTCGTTTCCGCGCGCCGACTCCACAGTGCAGCACGGGCGCATGGTCACGTTCGGCGCCGCGCGGATGCGGTCGAGCAGGTACTGCGACATCCGCTCGCCGAAATCCTCCTCCAGCGCCAGCATCGTCACCGACTTCGCGTAGCGGGCGAGGAGGAGCGCGGCCTGTCCGGCGGAGTTCCCCGCGCCCAGCATGTACACGTCGCGCCCGCGCACCGCCGCCGCCTCGGCCGCCGCGGCGCCGTAGTAGACGCCGCGCCCCAGGTACTGGCCGCACCCGGGTGCGTCGATCGTCCGCCAGGCGACACCCGTCGCCACGAGCACGGCCTTGGCGCCCAGCTCGCCGCCGTCGTCCAGCCGCACGCCGCGGTAGTCGCCCTCGGCGTGCAGCCCCGCGGCCGCGCGGGTGACCACGATCTCCACCCCGAACGCGCGCGCCTGCTCCATCGCCCGCTCCGTGAGCTCGGCGCCGCTGATCCCGCCGGGAAAGCCGAGGTAGTTCTCGATCCGGGCGCTCTGCGCCGCCTGCCCGCCGGGCGCCTCGCGCTCCACGATCACCGTCCGCAGCCCCTCCGATCCCCCGTAGACCGCCGCCGCCAGCCCCGCGGGCCCGCACCCGGCGATCACCAGGTCGTAGAAGGGCGCCGCGGGCTCCGTCCGCATCCCCACCTTCTCCGCCAGCGCCTCGGGAGAGGGGTTCGCCAGCCGCGAGCCGTCGGGGAAGAGGAGGAGGGGAAGGCGCGCGCGCTCGTCTTCGGGAAGAGACGCGAGGATGCGCCGGCCCTCGGGCGAGACCGCGGGATCGTACCAGTGGTAGGGGATGCGGCTGCGCGCGAGGAAGTCCTTCACCTCGTGCGTGCGCGCGCTCCAGCGGTCGCCCACCACGCGCACGGGCGGGCGGTGCGGCAGGCGCGCGTGCGGGCCGTCGGGCGGCGGCGGGTGGGTGGCCATCGCGTTGGAGGATGGAGATCAGACCGACTGCCGCTCGCGCGCGCGGCGGCTGGGCTGCGCGTTGGCGGTCAGCGGCTCCTCGATCGGGTCGCCGCTCGGGAAGAGCGGGCGCCCGGTTTTGAGATCGAACCCGTAGCCGTCCGGCAGGATGTGCACCAGCGCGTCGGTGATGGCCAACGTGTCGTCGTCGCTCGCGCTCGGCGCGTTGGTGTGGGTGACGCGGCCGCCCAGCACCATCACCGCGCCCTCGCCGAGCACGGTCAGGCGCTCGCCGGGCTCCACCTCGACGGCGGTGTTCTCGTCGATCCCGATCCCCAGCACCTGCGGGTTGTGGGCGAAGATGGTGAACAGCCGGCTGGGGCGGCCGCGCTGGTTGAAGTGGGTGTCGACCACGGTGTCGCGCCAGTAGCCCAGCCCGGGCGCCAGGGAGACGTCGGCGCGGCGCACGGTGCCCTCCTCGCGGCCGCCGATGATCATCACCCCGCTCATCGCCGCGGCGCCCGCGCTGGTGCCGGCGACCACCAGCCCCTCGCCGTACAGCCGCTCGCGGATGCGCTCGCACATGTCGGTGCCGGCCATCAGCGCCGTCAACCGCAGCTGGTCGCCGCCGGTGAAGAAGATGGCGGTGGCGCGCTCCACGCCCTGCAGGATCTCCTTCGTGGCGGCCTCGTTGCGGTTGGTGATGGGCGCGGGGATGACCTCGGCGGCGCCCAGCTTCCGGAACAGCGGCCCGTAGCTGCGGATCTTGTCGTGCGGCTCCTCCGACGGCGACGAGCAGACCAGGATCCGCGCCGACTTCCCCCCGGCCAGCTTCACCAGCCGGGGGAGGATGCACATGTCCTTCTCGTCGGGGTCCTCCGCCCCGCCGATCACCAGCAGCCGCCCGATCCGCCGCTTGCCGTTCGTGCCTGCCATCGTGATCCGATCCGGTTCATCACTCCGTTCGCTCGGTCCACGGCACAGGTCTCAAGGATCACGCCAAGGGTGACGCACTTCGGTGCACACCGCGGAGACCCTCACCCCCCGGCCCCCTCTCCCGACAGCAGGAGAGGGGGTGACGCGGGGGAGATGACGGTCTTCTACATGTAGATCACCGTGCACCTGCGCGGCGACGTGCGGGCCGCCGCCGGTGTAGGCGCCGTTGTCGAGGATCGAATCGCCCAGCAGCACCACGCTCCGCCGCGCCTCCGCCATCTCCCTCCATCCTGTTTTCAGTCGATGCGCGGCCCACTCCAGCCGACGAGCCGGAGCGGTCCGCGGACAGGTTACTTCTTCACCTTGTGCGCGATCTCGGCCACCTTGCGGCCGATCCCCTCCATCGTGGCGGCGGTGGCGCCGTGCACGGCCTCGCCGACGGCTTCCGCCTTGCCGAGCAGCGTGTCGGGGCCGGCATCGAGCCGCTTGAGCCGGCTCTCGGCCCACTCGTAGTGCTTCTCCTCGTCGCGGGCGGCGCGGCGGAGGACGCCGGCCACGTTCTCGGCGTGCGGGCGCGCGGCCGCGGCGGCGTACTTGGCCACGGACTCGCCCTCGTTGGCCTTGAACGCCAGGATCAGCGCGCGATCGCTCCCCGCGAGGGCGCCCAGCCCCTGCACCGCCAGCTTGAAGGGGCTGCTGGAGGCGTGCGGCGCCTCGGCGGGGGTGCCGCCGGCGGCGCGCACCAGCTCGGTCAGCTCGCGCACGTGGCGCTCGTGGTCACGGCGGAAGCCCTCCAGCGTCTCGCGGTAGGTGACGCTCTCGAAGTTCTCGATGGCGATGGTGTACGCGCCGATCGCGTCGAAGTCCAGCCGCAGCAGGTCGTTCAGCTCGGCGATCAGTGCCGCGCCGCCCATGGGTTCGTCGGCCATCACTCTCCTCCACGTTGGGGTTCACCGGGAGGCGGTGGGGCTGGCGAATCCCGTGCCGCACCGGACGCACCGTCCGTATTCCAGGCTATACGACGGAAATCGCTGGTTCTCACGCGGAGACGCGGAGACGCGGAGAAACTCAGCCCATTGCGGTGAGTTCTCCGCGTCTTTCGCGTCTCCGCGTGAGATTTCTTTCCATGTAAGCACTCGCCTTTCCTGCCCTTCCCTGCTGACTCTGCTAACTCTGCGTGAGAAAAAAGCAATGTCGGACGACGGCAACGATGCAATGGTTTACGCTGTAAACAGCATCTGCAGAACCCGATCAACCGCGCTCCGCGTGCACTTCCCGGCCCTCTCCCGCCGCGGCGTCGAAGTGATCGGAGTAGGAATGTTTACCGTAATAACTTTCACGCCGTAGACGCATTTCTCCAGAGTTTACACTCTCCTAAACTGCCACTACATAACGAGATACAAACTTATACGGTGTGTGCGGCCCCGGCAGCTTGCTTCGGAAAATATTCGGTATTACTCTTGCTTCGGAGGCGCACCGATGAGGCCGCCGCTGGAACGGAGAAAGATACCGAAGGGCCACCGTGGGAACAGCAGCCGCACACGACCTGGACCGGCTCCGCGTGGAGCTGGAGAAGCGCTTCGGCACCGCCATCCGCCCGCTGCCGGGGCTGGAGCAGGCGCCGGAGCGCGGCTTCCGCACGGGCGTGCGCGCGCTGGACCAGCTCCTTCCCGGCGGCGTGCCCCGCGGCGCGGCCACGCTGTGGAGCGGCCAGCCCACCTCCGGCCGCACCGCCGCCGTGCGCGCGCTGGTGGAGGCCGCCACCCGCGAGACCCTCGTGGCCCTGGTCGACGCCACGCGCACGCTCGATCCCGCGGCGTGGTGCGGCCCGGACGGGCACTCCGCGCCGGGGCTGTGGGTGGCCCGGCCGCCCACGCCCGACCGGGAGATGGAAGGCGCGTGGGTGGCCGAGGCGCTGCTGCGCACCGGCGCCTTCGGCCTGGTGGTGCTCGACGGCCCCGCGCCCGACCCCACCGAGGCGCACCGGCTGCGCGCGCTGGCCCGCGAGACCGACGCGGCGCTGCTGGTCTCCACCGAGGACCCCAACCCCGGGTGGCGCGCCGACGTGCGGCTGGAGTTCCGCCGCGCGGGCGAGGGCGCGGGGCTGGGCACCGGCGGGCGCTTCCGCCGGCGCTCGGGGGTGCGGCTGGCCCGGTCCGCGGGCGCACGCACGGGAGAACGCCACGTCGAGCTCGTCCATGAACCGCCGAATCGCCTGCATACGGCTCCCCGCGCCGCCGACCGGCGCGCCGCAGCCCGGCGCTGAGGCGCGCGCCGCGCTGGCCGGCGCCCTGCTGCGCGCCGCCCCGCGCGTGACCCCCGTGCGCGAGCACCCCCGCGCGCTGTGGGCCGACGCCGGCGGGATGGAGCGCCGCGGCGGCGACGCGGCCGTGGCGCGCGCGCTCCTGGCCGCCGCGCACGAGGCCGGCTTCGAGGCGCGCGTCGGCATCGCCGGCACCTGCATCGCCGCGGCGGCGGCCACGCGCGAGCGGGGGGCCGAGGCGCGGGTGGTGCCCCCCGGCGCCGACGCACGCTATCTCCGCCGCCGCTCGCTGGCCATCCTCCCCATGCCCGGCGACCTGCGCGAGACGCTGGGGCTGCTCGGCATCTCCACCTGCGGGCAGCTGGCGGAGCTCGGCGCGGCCGACGTGGAGCTGCGCTTCGGCTCGGCCGGGCTGGCCGCGTGGCGCCTGGCGTCGGCCGTCGACCCGCGCTGGCCCTTCCGTCCCCCCGCGCCCGGGCTGGTGACGGCGGAGGCGGAGTTCGAGCCGGCGATCGAGTCCACCGAGCCGCTGCGCTTCGTCCTTCCCGGCCTGGTCGACGCCGTCTGCCGGCAGCTGGCCGAGCGGCAGCGCATTCCCGCGCGGCTGCGGCTCGTCCTCGCCGTCGACGGGGTGGCGAAGACGGAGGACGCGCGTGAGGTCCGTCCCGCGCGGCCGACGGCGGACGCGCGGGTGCTGGCCGACCTCTGCCGCCGCGCCGCCGAGGAGCCGCCGGCGGGGGCGCCCATCGCCGGGGTGCGGCTGGAGGCGGCGGAAGACGGCGTGGCGCGCGCCGACCAGCTCGACGCCTTCCGCGCCCCCGCGCCCGACCCCGGCGCGCTGCACGCCGCGCTCCTCCCCGTGTTCGCGCGCTGGGGCGACGGCGCGCTCAGCAGCGCCGTCCACCACGGCGCCCATCTCCCCTCCGAGCACGCGGCCTGGGACGCGCGCGGGAGCGGGGGGATCGCGGGCTTCACCGCCGTCCACCCCCCCTCTTCGGATCTCCCCCCCGACGAGGTGACGCGGCTGGGGAGCGGGACGCTGGACCTGTGCCTCCGCCGCCTCGCCGCCCCCCGCCCCGTGCGCGTCCGCGAGGGCGAAGACCGGCGTCCGCTGGGGGTGGACCTGCAAGCCGTGGAAGTAGCCGGACTTGGGGGCGCGCAGGGGAGTTTTCCACCGGGATTGTGGAAAACTCGATCGCAAGGCCCGGAGCGCATTTCCGGTGGATGGTGGACGAATGGAACCGCGCGAGAGTACTGGCGCGTCGAGTCGCCCGACGGGTGGCTGGGGCTGCTCTACCGCGACGCCGCCACGGGGGGATGGTACCTGGAGGGATGGTACGACTGAGACGGACCCGATGCACTTCCGTGGCACGGCGCAATGGGCGCGGATTTCTCGTAAATGGCGATGGATTCAGGGATTTACGCGGAACTGCATTGTCACAGCGCCTTTTCGCTGGGCGACGGCGCCTCGCTTCCCGAGGCGCTGGCCGAGCGCGCCGCCGAGCTCGGCTACAGGGCGCTGGCGCTGACCGACCACGACGACCTGGGCGGCGCCGTTCGCTTCCACAAGGCATGCGAGGGCGCCGGGATTTTATCCATTTTCGGGGCGGAAATCACGCTGGCGGACGGCTCTCACGCCACCCTGCTTGTGGAAAACCCCGAAGGGTGGGGGAACCTCTGCACGCTGGTCGCCCGGGGGCGGATGAGCAGCCCGCGCGGCATCCCGGGCGTGACCTTCGACGAGCTCGCCGCGCACGCCGCCGGGCTCGTCGCATTGACCGGCTGCCCGCGCGGGCGGATCCCCCGGCTGCTGGCGGCGGAGCGGTGGGACGAGGCGCGCGCCGAGGCCGGCCGCTGGCGCGACGCCTTCGGCGACCGCCTGTACCTGGAGTTGTGGGACCACCGCACCCACGCCGAGGCCTCGCTCTGCGCCGACCTGCTGGATCTCGCGAAGGAGACGGGGACGCCGTGGACGGTGACGCACGACGTGCACTACGCCACCCCCGACGCGCGCGCGGTGCACGACGCGCTGGTGTGCGTCACCGCGCAGGTCACCCTCGACGAGGCGCACCGCCGCGGGCTGCTGCGCGCCTCGGCCGAGTGGTGCCTGCAGCGGCCCGAGGAGATGGCGCGGCGGTGGCGCACCGAGCCCGCCGGCGTCCGCCGCACCCTGGAGATCGCCGAGCGCTGCCAGGGATTCCGCTTCTCGAAAGTCGGCCCCGTCCACCCCGCCTTCCCCCTTCCCTCGCAGTGGCGGACGGGCGACGACTACCTGGAGCGCCTGGCCCGCGTGGGGCTGGCCGAGCGGCTGCCGGACGCGTCGGACCGGCACTGGCGGCAGCTGGAGCACGAGCTGCGCACCATCCGCACGCTGGGGCTGGCCGACCACTTCCTGGTGTGCTGGGACATCTGCCGCTTCGCGCGCGAGCAGGGGATCATGTGCCAGGGGCGCGGCTCGGCGGCCAACTCCATCGTCTGCTACGCGCTGCGGGTGACGGCGGTCGATCCGGTCGCGCACTCGCTCCTCTTCGAGCGCTTCCTCTCGCTCGAGCGCCCCGAGCCGCCCGACATCGACATCGACTTCGCCGCGCTCGACGCCCGCGAGCGCGTCCTCCAGTACGTCTACGAGAAGTACGACCGCGGCCACGCGGCCATGGTCTGCACCCACGTGGAGTACCACGCGCGGTCGGCCATCCGCGACGCGATGCGCGTCCTCGGCTTTCCCGCGACCACGGCGGACTGGCTGGCCAAGCGCGTCGACGGCCATGCGAGCGCCCGGACGGCGGCCGAGTGGCTGGAGATGTCGGAGGGGAAGGCGCTCGCGGCCATCGGGCTCGATCCCGCCGGACCGCGGGCGCGCGCCCTGGTCCGCCTCGTCGCCGGGCTCGACTGCCTCCCGCGCCACCGGGGGATCCACAGCGGCGGCTTCGTCATCTCCGCGAAGCCGCTGTCGTCCGTCGTCCCCATCGAGCCGGCGTCGATGAAGGCGCGGACGGTGATCCAGTGGGACAAGGACGACTGCGCCGACGCGGGGCTGCCGAAGTTCGACCTCCTCGGGCTGGGGATGCTGCGCCTGCTGGGCGAGTGCGTGCAGCTGATCCGCCGGTGGCGCGGGGTGGAGATCGACCTGGGCCGGCTGCCGATGGACGACCCGGCTGTGTACCGCCAGATCCGCGCGGCCGACACCATCGGGCTGTTCCAGATCGAGAGCCGCGCGCAGGCCAACTTCCTCCCCCGTCTGCGCCCCACCTGCTTCTACGACGTGGTGATCAGCGTGGGGGCGATCCGTCCCGGGCCGATGCTGGGGGGGCAGGTGAAGGAGATGCTGGCGCGGCGGCGGGGGAAGGTGCCGACCGAGTATCCCCACCCCGACCTGGAGCCGGTGCTGGCGCGGACGCACGGGCTGGCGCTGTTCCAGGAGCAGCTGATGCGCTGCGCCATCGTGGTCAGCGGCTGCACCCCGGGAGAAGCGGACGCGCTGCGCCGGGCGATGAGCCGCAAGCGCTCGTCGAGCGAGATGCAGAAGGCCACCGAGCGCATCCGCGCGGGGATGGCCGAGCGCGGCGTGGGCGGCGAGGCGGCGGAGAAGGTGCTGGGCTGGCTGGAGGCGTGCGCCAGCTACACCTTCCCCGAGAGCCACGCCATCTCGTTCGCGCTGCTGGCGTACGCGAGCGCGTGGCTGCGGCTGTACTACCCGGCCGAGTACCTGTGCGCCATCCTCAACGCCCAGCCGATGGGCTTCTACCCCGTGTCCACGCTGATCCACGACGCCAAGGCGCACGGGGTGACGGTGCTGCCGATCGATCTTTCGGTTTCGGCGTGGGATTGCACGATGGAGAAGTACCCGGAGAAGTGCCCAGTGCCCAGTGCCCAGTGCCCAGTAACTGTGAGTCTTCCACTGGGCACTGGGCACTGGGCACTGGGCACTTCTTCTCCCGCCGTCCGCATCGGCCTTAGATACGTCCGCGGCCTCGGCTCCGTCACGGGGGCGAGGCTGAAGGCGGAGCTCGAGTGCGGGCCGTTCATCTCGGCGGCGGACGTGGTGGCGCGCTTCGACAGCGAGGCGGGGCTGCGCGCGCTGGCGGCGGCCGGCGCGTTCCGCACCTGGATTCCCGGGGGGCCGCGGCAGGCGCTGTGGACCGTCCTCGGCGAGCTGCGCGCGCGGAAGAGCGGCGGCCCGCTGGCGCCCGCGGACGTGCGCTTCGACGAGCACATCCCCGCGCTGGGGCCCAGCGAGCGCACGCTGATGTCGCACCACACCACCGGCTTCGACCTCGACGGCCACCCCATGCGCCACCTGCGCGAGTGGCTGGAGACGATGGAGGTGCGCACCCTGGCCGAGCTGCGTGACGACCCGCGCCTGGCCAACGGCGAGCGCGTCACGACGGCGGGCGTGGTGATCGTGCGCCAGCGCCCCGGCACCGCCAAGGGCTTCGTGTTCGTGGGACTGGAAGACGAAACGGGGCGCATGGACGTGATCGTCAACCCCAAGGTCTACGCCGAGCAGCGCGAGACCATCAACGGCAACGGGATCCTGGCCGTGCGCGGGAGACTGGGAAAGGAGGACGGCGTCACCAACCTCAAGGCCGAGCAGTTCTACCCCCTCAAGCTCCACGACGCCGCCGCGGTGGTCTCCTCGCACGACTACCACTAGCCGGCGGCGGATCTCGCGACGCCGCTCTTGCCCATCCTGTCCCCATCCTGACGCATCCGGCGCGGCGGCACGCTCCCGCTCGCACGCCCCACCTCCGCCGGCGCGCCGCCGTCGCATCTTCGCTCCACTCCGGCGTTTCCACCGATGCGCCATCCGACAGCTCACCAGGACGAACGTCACGGCATCAGTTGCCACGGCCGCGACCTGGACGGAAGTGTGCTCCCGCTGGCGCGTAAGTAGCGGTCACGTCTTCACTTGCGCCTCGACGAGACGCTTGACAGGCCCGCCGCGCAGCCTCACACTTCGGCCTCCACCGTCCATATCGCACGGGAGGTAACGTGGCGACGCTGGCGCACCCGGCAGAAGGCGAGTTCGGCAACCGAGGCGGCAGCGCGGTGTCGATGCGGCGCGTCCTGGAGCGCGCCGTGGATGCCGCGCCGAGCCACGTCCGCCCGCCGCACGGCCGCCTGCGCCGCCTGTTCGCGCGCGATCGCTCCGCCCGCGCGCTGATCGAGCGCTACCGCCTCTGGCCTGCCATCGAGCATGCCTATCAGCGCATCACGCGCGAATACGGCCCCATGCGCGTCGAGATCAGCGCCGAGGACGGCTGGGGCGAGCCGTACGTCCGGGTGCTTTTCGTTGGATGGGACGTTCCAGATAGCGACGACGTGTTCGACTTCGAATCTGAAGTAAATCGAGAAATTGGGCACCGCGTCGGCAAGCCGGGCCAGCATCGCCTCAGTGTATTCATCCACCCGGATTACAGCCACGGTGACGAGAGATGAGCTTCGATCCGGAAGAGTGGCTGGCCGTGGCGGAAGTCTGCTGCGGCAAAATCCCTTCGGTAAACCGCGAAGCCCTTTTAAGGACCGCGCTCAACCGAGCGTATTACGCTGCACTTCTCACGCTGAAACTGCGGATCGAGTCAGCGCAAGGAGAGGGTGCCGTGCCGAACTGGCAAACGCACGACGCGATCAAACAAGCAGTCAGGATGGGTGGGCTGACCTTCAATGAGATCGCTCGAAGACTGAACGAGCTACGCCTCCTGCGCGAGCAGGCCGACTATGTTCTCAACAGCGCCGAGTTACAGTGGGACCGGGTCCACAGGGCTGTTCGTACGGCGCGCACGCTGATCCGCAACCAGATCAAGGCCCTGCCGGAAGCCGAGTTTCGCCGGCTACGCGTGCCGCGCACCTGATCCCCATCCTCCGCCTACCCGCGCAGGACGCATCGTGGCGACTTGGCGCACCCGGTAGAAGGCGAGTTCGGCAACGCCGACCGTCAGGCGGAGCGCAATCACGATCCCCCAAGCGAAAACCCCCGGAGACTCGCGCCTCCGGGGGCTTCCGCCACCCATCTCCCTCTCTCCCGAAGCGGCCCCCACCCAGAACCGCCCGGTTCCCACTCTCCCCCATGAACCTCGCCCATTAACTCTCACCCCACCCGTTTCCCTCCCAATGCACATCCCGTTCCACCGCATCGGGTTGCGCGCGCCGCTCCCCCTCTCCCTAGAGGCGCGGCCGATCTCCGTGCGGAGGGGGCGAGCGGCGCAAAAAGCGGCCTGTCGCATGTTTGCTTGACACCGTCTTCGCGCAGGAACAGCATTCGACGCTCGCGCTTCCGCCAGCAAATTGGTGTCTAAGGCGCGACCGTCCGCCGCGTGCGCTCGTGGGCCATCACTGCAGGATCGTCCTTTCCGCATCACCGAAGGGAGACGTCATGCGAACAAGAATGCTCACCGGGCTGTCGGCGGCGGTGCTCACCCTGGCCGGCGGAACGTACCTGACGGTGGTCCCCGCGAACGCGGCCGCGTCGTCGCTGGACTGCATGTCGCAGGCGATCGAGATCTACAACTTCGTGCAGAGCAACATCTGCAAGAGCGAGACGTCGTGCGAGTTCCAGTGCACGTCGAACAACCAGTCCGTCGAGTCGTTCAGCTGCAGCTGCGGCTGACCGGCGCGCGATAGCCGATCCTTCCCCGCCGGCCCACGCGGGGAGGGCGGCAAAGATCCGCAGACGGTTCCGCGGAGCACGCCCGGCTCATTCCAGCCCACGGAGGCCCCCGCATGTGGCCACGGATCGTCCTTGCCGCCGCCCTCGCCGCCGCGCTCGGGCCCGGCCTGTCCGCGCAGCGCGCGGCCGCGGCCGGCTGCACCGACCCGCACGAGATCGCGGCGGCCCGGCTGAACGCCTCCCGCATCACCCTGGGGACGCCGTCGGCGGGGTACCACGGGATCCGCTATGGCGCGCGGATCAGCATCGGCCCCAACGGCGCCATCGGCTGGGCGACGAATCCCGTGGTCGAGGCGGTGTACTGCGGGTCGCCCGCGGACAGCGCCGGCGTCCACCAGGGCGACGTGCTGCTGACGGTGAACGGCCACGACGCGCGCGAGGCGGGGATCCTGGCCGCCACGCGCCCGGGGATGACGTTCCGGCTCCGCGTCCGCCGCGACGCCCGCGAGCTCGAGTTCACCGTGGTGAGCATCCCGCGCCCGCCCGAGGCCCGCTGAGCGGCCGGCGGGGGCGCATCTCCGCAGCTGATTCCCGTCACCGGAGTTTCCTGTCATGCCCGGCCCGAGCCAGGAGCGGTGGCTGAACCTGGCGGTGGCGGTGCTCGTCGTATGCGCCGTGGTGACCACCGGCCTGGTGGCGCGCCGCGAGCTCCGCCCTACCCCGTCCGGCGCGAACGCCGCGGCGCCCCGCAGCATCCGCGAATGGCGCGACTACGCGGCGCACGGCCACCGCCGCGGCGCCGCCGGCGCGCCGGTGACGATCGTGATGTTCTCGGACTTCCAGTGTCCCTTCTGCCGGGCCACGGCGGGGGCGCTGGACTCGCTCCGCGGGCGCTACGGCAGCCAGCTGGCCGTGGTGTACCGGCACTATCCACTTCCCAATCACCCCTTCGCGCTCGCGGCGGCGCGGGCCAGCGAGTGCGCCGCCGCGCAGGGCGGATTCTGGCCCTTCCACGACGCGCTGTTCGCCCGGCAGGATTCCATCGGCGTGGCGGCGTGGTCGCGCTACGCCGCCGCGGCGCGCCTTCCCGACACCGCCGCGTTCGCGCGCTGCGTGGAGACGCCCGCCCGCCGCGCAGACTTCGCGGCCGACATCGGCGCCGGCGAGCGGCTGGGGATCCGCGGCACGCCCATGCTGCTGGTGAACGGCCGCCTCTTCCAGGGCGCCCTCCCCCTTCCCGCGCTGACCCGCGAGGTGGAGGACGCGCTGCGGCATAGCCGACGGCGTCCCCGCCGCCGTGCGGCGCGCCGACGGCTTGGACGATCGCGTCCGGCAACAGGAGTGGGGACGTGAGATACTCGCCGCTCCGCCGCGCGCTGCTCCCGCTCGCCGCGCTGGGCGCCGCCGCGTGCGCCACCGCCGACGGGCCCGGCGCGCGCATCGCGGTGCGCGACAGCGCGGGGGTGGAGATCGTGGAGAACGCGGGCGGCGGGCTGTGGAAGGCGGGCGAGGGCCTCCGCCTTTCCGCGCGCCCGGTGCTGGAGATCGGCGGGATCGAGGGAGAAGAGGGGAGCGACCTGTACCTGGTGCGCGGAGCGGTGCGCCTGGGCGACGGCCGGATCGTGGTGGCCGACGGCGCCAGCGCGCAGCTGCGGTTCTATTCCGCCGGCGGCCGCCACCTGGCCGCCGCCGGGCGCTCGGGCGACGGGCCGGGGGAGTTCAGGGACCTGGCCGCGGTGGGGCGGGCGGAGGGCGACACGGTGCTGGCGTACGACCCGCGCGCCGGGCGGATCTCCGTCTTCACCCCCGCGGGCGCGTACGTCCGCTCCGCCGCGGTGGGCGAGCCGGGGCTGCTCGCCGCCGAGGCGCCGGTGGGGTGGCTGGCGTCGCACGTCTTCGTCACCCAGAAGTCCCGGGTGGACGAGGGCGTGGGGCCGCCCGCCGACAGCGGCGGCCGCATCCACTACCGCGCCCGGGCGTCACTGCAGTTCCACGGCCCCGACGGGCGGCTGCTGCGCACCGTCGCCGGGCTGGCGGGGAACGAGGGCGTTACCTTCATGAGCGCCGCGGGCGCCGGGCGGTTCCGGCTGAGCACGGTGCCGGTGCCGTTCCTCAAGACGCTGCAGACCTCCGCGGGGCGCCGCAGCGTGGCCGTGGGAAGCACCGACGCCTACGAGATCCGGCTGTACGGCGACGGCGGCCAGCTGCGGCGCATCGTCCGCGGGCCGGCGCAGGACCGCGCGGTGACGCGCGCCCACGTGGATGCCTGGCTGCGCGAGTCGCTCGCGGACGTGCGCGACCCGGCCGTGCGGCGCGAGCGCCGCCGCCAGTACGAGGCGCTGCCGCTCCCCGCCGAGCTCCCCGCGTTCGCCGGGCTGCTGCTGGACGGCGCCGACCGCCTGTGGGTGCGCGAGTACGATCCGCCGGGACGCGCCACCGCGGCCGAGCGGTGGAGCGTGTTCGATCCGCGCGGCCGGCGCCTGGGAGAGGTGGAGATGCCGGTGCGCTTCGTCCCCTGCCAGATCGGCGCGGACTTCGTGCTGGGCATCCGCAAGGACACCCTCGACGTCGAGCGGGTGGAGATGTACCGCCTCACCCACTGAAGGTGCACTTCCTGGGATCGATGGTCTCACGCGGAGCCGCGGAGAACTCAACGCCGGGATTAGGTTCTCCGCGTCTCCGCGTCTCCGCGTGAGGCAACTCGTCTCGGGATGCGCGGTAGTCCGATCCAACGATATGACATGAAGATCAGCGAGCCCCCGCCGGCATCTGCCAGCGGGGGCTCGCTCATCTGACCTATCTCCAGCGGCGAGGCCCGGACCGGACCGGCTCGCTTCCGGCGTGTGCGCGGGGTCCTGCGCCGAACCGTCTCCGAGCCGTCTGCCAGACCGTCACCGAACCGTCACCCCTCGCGCCCGCCGTGCATCCGGACCTCGCCCTCCATCCCGCGGCTGCCGCCGATGGGCGGCAGCGGCAGCTCGGGGAAGCGGAGCTTCCCCTCGCTGAAGCTGGCCCCGCGGAGCGCCACCGACAGCGCCTCGTCGATGCTCTCCACCGGGTGGACGGACATCTGCTCCATCACCTCGCGCGGCAGGTCCTCCAGGTCGGCCTCGTTCTCCTTTGGCAGGATAATGGTGCGGATGCCCGCGCGCCATGCTCCCAGCAGCTTCTCCTTCACCCCGCCGATGGGAAGCACCCGCCCGGTCAGCGTCACCTCGCCCGTCATGGCCACGTCGGCGCGGACGGGGGTGCCGGAGAGGACGGAGACCAGCGCCGAGGTCAGCGCCACGCCCGCGCTGGGCCCGTCCTTGGGGATGGCGCCCGCGGGAACGTGGATGTGGATCTCCGAGCCCCACGCCTTGCGCGGGTCGATCCCGTAGCGCACCGCGTTGGCGCGGGCGTAGGTCAGCGCCGCGCGGGCGCTCTCCTTCATCACGTCGCCCAACTGGCCGGTGAGCACCAGGTTGCCGAAGCCGGCGTGCTGGGTCTCGCCCTCGGCGGCGGCGGCCGACGCGCTCTGCATGGTCCGCTGCTGCGCGCTGACCTCGATGAACATGATGTCGCCGCCGGTGGGGGTGTAGTACATCCCCGTGGCCACGCCCACCTGGTCCTCGCGCCCGGCGCGCTCGGGGTGCACCCGGGTGCGCCCCAGGAACTCCTTCACCTCCGCCGTGTCGACCTTCACCGCCTGCGCCGAGCCAGCGGCGATGCGGCGCGCCGCCTTGCGGGCCAGCTTGCCCACCTCGCGCTCGAGCTGGCGGACGCCGGCCTCGCGGGTGTACTCGCTGATCACCGTCTCCAGCGCCCCGTCGGTCACCTCCAGCTCGTTCTCCTCCAGCCCGCTCTCGGCCAGCTGGCGGGGAAGGAGATAGCGCAGCGCGATCTGCTTCTTCTCCATCTCGGTGTAGCCGCGGAACTCCACCGCCTCCATGCGGTCGTACAGCGGCGCCGGGATGTTCTGGGCGTAGTTGGCCGTGGCGATGAACAGCACCTCGCTGAGGTCGAACGGCACGCCCAGGTAGTGGTCGGTGAACTCGTGGTTCTGCGCCGGGTCCAGCACCTCCAGCAGCGCGCTCGACGGGTCGCCCTGGTAGCTCACGCCCAGCTTGTCGACCTCGTCCAGCAGGATCACCGGGTTGCGGCTCTTGGCCTGCTTCAGCGCCTGCACGATGCGCCCCGGCATCGCCCCCACGTACGTCCGCCGGTGCCCGCGGATGTCGGCCTCGTCGCGTACGCCGCCCAGCGCGATGCGCACGTACTTGCGCCCCAGCGCGCGGGCGATCGACTTGGCGATCGACGTCTTCCCCACCCCCGGAGGCCCGGCGAAGAGGAGGATCGGGCCCTTCGCGGTCGCCCGCGCCTTGGCCTCGCGCACCTGCCGGTCGATCTCGCTCTCCTCCGGCTCGGCGTCACCCCCCGCCTGCTCGCCCTCGGCGGCCGGCGGGGTCACCGGCTCGCCGCGGAAGGCGGCGGCCAGCGGGTCCTCGCGGATCTCCACCTGCGGCTGCTCGCCGGACGCCTCGTCGACCGCGGCCAGGGCGGCGGCCTCGTGCGCGGCCTCCTCCTTGACCTCGGCCTCGGCGCGGCGCGCGGCCAGCTGGCGCACGGCCAGGAACTCGAGCACGCGGTCCTTCACGTCCTCCAGCCCGTAGTGGTCCTCGTTGAGGATCTCCTCGCCGCGGTTCAGGTCCAGCTGGTCCTCGGTGCGCAGGATCCAGGGGAGGTCCGTCACCCACTCCAGGTAGGTGCGGATCACCTGGTACTCGGCGCTCTGCGGGTTGGTGCGCTCCAGGCGCCCCAGCTCGCGCATGGCCTCCTCGTGGGCGGCCTCGGGAAGGCGCAGCGCCTCGATCTTCTCGCGCAGCTCCTCGACCTCGCGCCCCTCGTCCTCCTCGCCCAGCTCGCGCTGGATGGCCTTCATCTGCTCGCGCAGCAGCATCTCGCGCTGGCGCTCGCCCAGCTCCTCCTGCACCTGCTGCTGGATCTCCTCCTGCGCCTCGATCAGCGCCAGGTGGCGCTGCACGATCAGCAGCAGCGAGCGCAGGCGCTCCTCCACCGAGAGCACCTCGAGCAGCTTCTGCTTGGCCTCGGTGTTCATCTCCACGTAGAACGCCACCAGGTCGGCGAACTGGCCGGGCTCCTGGATGCCGTCCATGAACTGCTGCAGCATCTCGGGCGGGATGCCGCGGCGCTTGCCCAGCTCG
>DASUYB010000134.1 GCA_036377595.1 Longimicrobium sp.
CCGCGACCGCCTGCGCCTGGCGCGCCCAGCGGATCAGGGGCGGGATGCCGTCCTCGGCGATGCAGCCCTCGTCGGTCTCCGCGTGGCCGATCACCCGCGCCTCCGGCATGGCGACGGCGAGCGGCGCGGCGATGCTCTGGGCGGTGCCGACCTGGAGCTTGCCGGCGCCGGCGCGAAGCGCGGCGGTGCCGGCGAGCAGGGCGGCGCCGGCCAGCTCGCGGCTGCCGGCGATGACGAGCAGCCGGCCGCGATCCTCCTTGCTCGAATCGTCGGCGACGCGCGGCAGCGGGAAGGCGCGAAGCGCTTCGGCGTCGAGGGTCTCGGCCTCGCTCATCGCGTGCCGACGATCTCGTCGGGCTCGGCGGTGACCGGCGCCTGCTCCTGCTCGAGCGGCGCGGCGAAATTGTAGCGGACCAGGCTCGGCACGCATTCGCGCTCGTCGTCGGGCTCGAATTCATATTCGCAGATGCCGCAGTTGAGCACCGCGCTCTGCTTGTCGATCGCCAGCACCGCCGCCTCGTCGAGCTCCTCGAGGATGTAGCGCAGGCACAGCACCACGACCTGGTGGCAGACGATCAGCACCCGCCGGTCGGCATGGTGGAGGCTGACCGTGTCGACGGCGCTGCGCAGGCGCAGGATGACGTCGGCCCAGCTCTCGCCGCCGGGCGGGCGGTGATAGAACTTGCCCAGCAGGCGCCGGTGCTCGGCCTGCTCGGGAAAGCGCTGCTGCACGCCGATGGGGGTGAGCCGGTCGAGGATGCCGAATTCGCGCTCGCGCAGCCGCTCGTCGACGATCAGCTCCTCCTCGGGGTCCTCGGTCCCTCCCGACGCGCGGACCAGCTCGGCGGTGCGGCGCGCGCGCACGTAGGGCGAGACGAGGACCACGGTGGGGCGCTCCGACGGCGGCATGGCGGCGAACCAGCGGCCCAGCGCGGCGGCCTGCTCCTCGCCGCGCGGGCTCAGCGGCACGTCCACGTCGCGCTGGGCGATCTGCACCATCGCCAGCCCGGCGGCGCGCGCGGCCGCGGCGGCCACGTTCCCCGCGCTCTCGCCGTGCCGCACGATCCACATCACGTCCGGCCAGGTCTGCTCCATCGCAAGGATCGGGGGACTGGGAACAGGGGGACAGGGGACAGCAGGAAGAGCCGTCGCCCCTCCCCTCCCGTGCGTTTCCGGGGGGCGACCGGGTCAAGGAGCGTACCACCGTCCGCTGCATCCGCGCGACGACCGACGCGGCGCGGCATCGGCCTCGTCTCCGCGCGGCGGGCGAGATGCGAGCGCACCCTCGATCCTCATCCGCCGTCGACCATCTCATCCCATCCGCCGGCGCGACGTCCTCCCCGATCTCCCAACCTGATGCGAGTGAACGGCTTCGGGGGCTGGGGACGTCGACCCCCTCCCGGTCGTCCATCCGCACGGATTCACCGCTGACGACCGCCGTCGCGGTTGATCGGGAACCGCGCGCGGTAGTTGCATCTCCCCGGCCCGACCGACCGGATCTTCCGCCATCCCGATCCCCCCTGAGGCGATGGCCGTGCACCGCCATTCCCATCTCCCCACCCTCCGCCGGCCCGGCGCGGCAGCGCTGCTGGCGCTGCTGTGCGCGTGCGGCGACGCGCTGCAGCCGCAGCCCCCCGGCGCCGCGAAGGCGCCCGGGATCGTGCCCGAGCTGGTGGGCGCCCCCTTCACGCAGGCGTCGTTCTACGCGCGCAACGTGTGGGACATGCAGCTCTTCGGCGGGCTGATCTGGCTGGGCCACGGCGACAGCATCGACAACTGGGGCCCCATCCCCATCTGGTCGCTCGACCCCGCCACCGGCGCGCTGGCCACCGGCTTCACCGCCGACGACGAGCAGGTGGACCTCTTTCGCGTGCTGGGCGGGCAGCTCTACGTTCCCGGCCACGACCCGCGCGGCGACTGGTCGATGGGCGAGTTCTACCGCCTGGAGGCGGGCGGCTGGGTGAAGCACCGCACGCTGCCGCACGGGCTGCACGCGTTCGACCTGGCGCTGTACGGCGGCCGCCTGTTCGCGGCGCTGGGCACCGAGGCCACGCCCGGCGAGGAGACGGTGCTGGAGTCGGGCGACGGCGGCGCGCAGTGGACGGCGGTGACGGACGAGGTCGAGCGGGTGTACACCTTCTTCGACCTGGGCGGCGAGCTGTACGCCGCGCCCCCGCTGCGCAACGCGGCGCCGTCGGACTCCAGCCGCCCGCTGCTGCGCTACGACGGCGCCCGCTTCGTGCGCACGGGGCTGTACGGCACGACGCTCCTTCCCGGCGTGGACGCGGGGGAGAAGGGGCGGATGCTGCGGACCACGGCGTTCGGCGGCGCGCTGGCGTACGTGTCGGCGCAGAGCACCTTCGACTGGGTGCCGAAGTCGCTGGTGGTGGCGCGCGACCTGGCCGACATCCACCGCGTGGCGCTCCCCGACGCGGCCGCGGTGCCGTACGACCTGCTCGTCCGCGGCGGCGTGCTGTACCTGCTGGCGGCGGCGCCTGCGGACGGCGGCGGCTACACGGTGCGCGTCTACTCCACCGGCGACCTGGAGCACTGGCGCGAGCTCTTCCACTTCGCCGCGCCCACGTTCGCGCGGTCGTTCGAGGAGAGCGGCGGCGACTTCTTCTTCGGGCTGGGATGCAGCTACACCGCGCCGTCGGCCGCATCGGGGCGGATCCTGCGGGTGCGCCGCGCCAGCTGGACGGGGTGACGCGAGGGCGGCGCCGCGCGTCGTCCGTCCACGCGCGGGCGATGCGATCCACGAGACGAGACGAGGGCTGATGGGGGGACGATTCAACCGCGGCGCGGCCGGGGCAGCGCTGCTCGCGGGTCTTGCCGCGTGCTCGGGAGACGGCACGGGCGGCGGCGGGGAGACGGGCTTCACCACCGCGCAGCCCGCGCTGGCGACGGCGCTGGGCGGCGCCACGGTGCAGCCGATCCTGAGCGTGGGCGATTCGCTCCCCTCGGGCTTCGTCTATCCCCCGAGCCCCGACGGGCTGGGAGGCTACCTGGAAGGCGGACGGCTGGTGCTGTTCAACGCGCACGAGCTGAGCGCCGGCGGCGTGCCGACCACGGACGGGGGCGTGCGCTTCGCCGGGGCGCGGGTGTCGCGGCTGGTGCTGGACCCCGGGACGCGCTCCGTGCTCTCCGCCGGCACCGTGGTGGACGGCCCGGCGGGATACCGCAACTTCTGCTCGGCCACCTTCGCCGGCGCCGAGGTGGGGCTTCCCGGTGGCTGGTTCCTCGTCGGCGAGGAGGCCACCGGCGCGGGGAAGGACGGGATGCAGATCGCCGTGGGGAAGGGCGGGCAGGTGGTGGAGATGCCGTGGATCGGCCGCTTCGCCCACGAGAACCTGGTGGCGATCCCCGGCTTCCCCGGTCGCGTGGTGCTCGCGGGGCTGGACGACACGCGCGGCGTCTCGGAGCTGTACCTGTACGTGGCCGCGAGCGAGGCGGACGTGCTGGCGGGGCGGGGGACGCTGTACGTCTTCACCTCGTCCGCCGCGGCGAACGTGGGCCAGCTCGCGGCGGGGCAGACGATCGACGGGCGCTTCGCGGCGATCGCCAACGCGGCGTCGCTGACCTCGGCGCAGCTCCAGGCGGCGGTGGACGCGCTCGGCGCCTTCCGCTTCGTGGGGACGGAGGACGGCGACTACGACCGGCGCACGGGGATCTCCACCCCCGCGCTCTACTTCGCCGATACCGGCTCGGGGACGATCCCGTCGGCGGCGGCGCCGTGGGACCCGTTCGGCTCCATCTACCGGCTCGAGCTGGCGGCGGCGGACCCCACGCAGGCGCGGCTGACGCTGCTGGCGCGCTCGCCGGGCCCGGCGGCGGGGTGGGCGTCGCCCGACAACGTGGGGACGAGCCGGCGCAGCCTGATGGTGCAGGAAGACCCGTCGAACGCCGCGTTCGCGCGCGCGCCACGGGTGTGGCGCTTCCCGCTGAACGCGGACGGGTCGCTGGGCGCGCCGCAGGCCGTGGCGGAGCTGGCGAACCCCGACTGCACCTACAACTCGGGGTGCTGGGAGTCGAGCGGGATCGTCGACGCGAGCGCGTGGCTGGGCGACGGCGCGTGGCTGTTCGACGTCCAGGCGCACACCAAGCCCGTCCCCGCGATCGGCCTCACGCGCGAGAACGGCCAGCTGCTGTACCTGCGCGTGCCGGGGAGCTGAGGGCGGCTGCCGCAATTGATTGTGCATCCCGATCGGATGTCATTCCGAGCGGCGCCGCTGCTCCGAACCTCGATCGCGCGGCTGCCGGGCGGCGCCCGAGGAATCTGTGGCATGCGTCCGGGCGACAGGCGGCCTGCGGCTCGGAAGCCGGCCACAGATTCCTCAGGCGCCACGGCTTCGGCATGGAGGACAGGGCGGAGCAGCGCCTTCGGAATGACATTCCTTCGTCCACTGCACAGTCGATCCTGGAATCCGGTACGGGAAGGGGCCGGGCCGCCAGCGCCAGGTGCCGCGCGGGTCAGGGCTGGTTGGCCTTGAACATCTCCGCGAACCGCTGCGCGAGCCTGGGCAGCCGCGGATCGTCGCTGATCGCCGCCAGGAGAGGCCGGAACACGGGCGCAACGCGGACCGCCACGCGCCCGCCCGTGACCCTGGTGTGACGAATCAGGTAGAAGGCGATCTCGCGCTGGCTGCGGCCGCCTCCGTCCACCAGCCGCGCGACGAGCGCCTCGAAGCGCTGCCGCTCGTCGGGCCCCATGTCCATGTATTCGTTGCCGAGCGTGATGTTGGCCTCCCTCTGCATCTCCAGCGCGATGCGCCGGTGGATGCGCCCCCGGTCGGGGCGGTACCAGCCGATCTCGTCGAGGAGGGCGTACATGTCGGTCCCGTACACCTCCACCAGCCCCCGAAGCAGGTAGAAAAGCAGCGACTCGCGGAACAGCGTCCGCTGCTCGCCGGGCCTCGGGGCGAAGCGCGCGTATTCGGCGTCCACTCCGGGGCTGCACGCCTCGAGGTAGCCCATCAGGTCGCCCAGCAGCACGAGGGCGCGCGCCCTCTCCGCCTCCCACTCGGCGGCCGTATCCTCCTCGTCGGGATCCCGTACCCCCACGTCGGCGGTATCCAGCAGGGCGTCCGCGGCCAGTTCCGCCAGCGCGGGCGCAATTCCCAGCACTTCGCATCCGGACAGGGCGGGGAGCGCGGCGACGATCACCCGGTGGTCGCCGGCGGCCCGGAACAGCCTGCGCACCACGAACAGGAAGTACTGGGCGAGCGACCCGTCGCGCATCGCCTCGTAGTACGGCTGCAGGAACGTGAGCCGCGAGCGCAGGTCGAGCAGCCCGGGGCGAACCTCGGCGACGAAGTACACCAGCGCGAAGAGCGTCCGGCGGAGATCCGCGCCCAGCGCGTATCCCGGCACCCGGCCCACCAGGTCGCGCTGCAGTGCCTCGCTTGCGCGCGGCCCCGCGAACCACACGGCCGATCCGGGCGGCCGGTCGGTTTCCAGCGCCGACTGCATGAGCCACCGCACTCCCTCCGCCGACGCGTTGCCGTCCGGAACGCTGTCCGTGAGAAGCAGGAGGAACTGGAATACTCCGTCCTCCACGTCTCGCGATCCCACCGCCGTGAACCACGTCTCCAGCCGTGCGCGCGCCGCCTCGGCTTCGCCGGCCTGTCCGGCGGCCTCGAGGAGGCGCAGCGCCACGTGGTACTCCCAGAACATCTCGAAGTGGACGAGCATTCTCTCGACGATTCGCTCGAGCCCCCCGGTCGCGGTGCCGCCGTGCCTCTCCGGCCGGAGGAGGTTGGCCCGGGCCAGCACCTGCAGCGCGGCGCGCGCGTCGTCGAGCGAAAGACCGGGCTCGTCGGACGCCACCCGCGCAGCCAGCCGGGCGCTCTCGGGCGAGAAGTCTCCGGTGTCGGCCAGGTGCTGCACGACCGAGACGATGGCGTTGTTCACCACCAGCGCCGCGCGGTCGCGGTCGGTGCCGGAGGCGGCGAGCGCGTCGTAGTCGAACGCCTGGCGGCGCGTGCGCCAGAACGCCTCCACGAAATCCACGAAGTTGAGCGTGACGAGCTCCTCGGGCTTCAGCTTGAGGTCGATGGCCACGCGCGCCACGAAGGGGATGCTGAGGTAGCGGGCCGCGGCCTCGTTCTCGCCCAGCCACGCGATCTCGTCCGGGCCGGAATCCCACACGCGCCGCAGCATCTCGATCCCCACGTGCTCCCGGAGATTGACCTCGTCCAGCATCACCCATCCGGTGTCGCTGCGCGGGCCGTAGCGGGTCCAGAACGCGCCATGGCCGGCAACCGCGGGGTAGGTGGTGTGCTCGAGGGTGGCCAGCCAGTAGAGGGAGTGCAGGTGGGTGTGGCTCGAAACGGTGTCGACCAGCTCGTCGAGGAACGCCGGCCGCGCCGCGAGCCATTTCTGCAGGTCGTCCAGGATCACGACCAGGCGGGCGCCGTCTGCCTCGTCGGCGAGGAAGCGGTCGAGCGCGGCAAGCTCGTCCCAGCGGAGCCCCGAGGCCGCGCCCGCTCCCTCCAGGATCAGCTCCGCAAGCGGCTCGGTGCGGTAGAACCCGGTGAGCGGGAGGAGGAGCACGGGGTGGCCGCGGGTGTCGCCCGACGCGGTGTTCCTGCCGAGCAGCGACGAGATGAAGTGGGTCTTCCCCGCGCCGGTGCTTCCCAGCACCAGGAAGCAGCGCTCGAAGCGGAGCCCGTCGCGGGAGTCGAACATGCGGCGGAGCGACCCCAGCCGGGCGGCCACCGCCTGCGCGTGTGGCAGGTCCAGGCGAGCCCGCCCCTGTTCCGCGCCCGGGGCCTCGGCCTGGCGTTCGAGCCGCGAGATCAGGGCGTGAACGGCATCGCCCGGGGTGCGGGCGAGCAGCGCCTGGACGTCGGCCGCGACGTTCTCGTACACGGCCGCGCAGTCGACGCTCTGCAGGTCGCGCGCAAGCGGCTCGAGCTCGGGGAAGCGCTCTGCGCGCCGGTGCAGGTCGCGCAGACGCTCTTCCATGCGCGCGTGCCATCCCTGCTCCTGCACGAACCCGGAAAACGCGGCGCAGAGCGGCGGCTCCACCAGGTCGGGGTAGTCGTCCACCTGCGGCGCGAACACCCGCGCCCGCTCGCTGCGCGTCCACCGGCGCCAGTCACGGAGCACCACGTCGCTCAGGCGGGTGAGCTCCAGCTCGCCGCACACGTCGCACAGCACCTCGCTGGGCGTGAGCAGCGCCGTCTGGCTGTTGCGGGCGTACTCGTCGGGAACGATCAGGCCGTTCACCATCCCGATCACCCAGCGCCGCTGCGGATCCCACGCGGGGGCGCCGCTGAAGCCGCGGGTGATCTCCTGGCTGCGCACGCTCAACGCGCGCCGGGCTCCCCAGGGACGGTCGCCGATCACCTCCCCGGCGCCCGGAAGCCCGTCGGCCGGGCTGAACCGCGGGAATCCGTAGGTCTGGAAGGTGCGCCCGTCGCACCGCTCCGAGCTTCCCAGCGGCAGCGGGACGGCTCCGGCGGGTGCGGCGCCCTCCAGCCGCAGCACGGCCACGTCCGCGTCGTCCACCGCCGACTGGCACCCGGCGACCAGGCGCGCGGTGACCCGTTCAGGGTTGCCGTGGAAGAAGAGCTGAACGGTGCCGCCCGGGTCCGCGTCGGCTACCACGTGTGCGCAGGTGACGACGAGCCCGCCGGGGCTGATCATGAACCCGGTGCCGGCGGTGCCGCCGTCCGGCGCCAGGATGCGAACGATTCCGGACTTCCAGTGATCGGCGCGCATGGTGGTGGTGGGCGTCCGGCCGCGGATTCGCCGGACCGGGATCCGCGAGGAGGGTAGGATGGACGTGGAGAGGGGACAGGCGATCCGCCCGCGCCTTCAAGGCATGCGCGGCAACTGCTTCCAGACCAGCTTGACCGTGTAGTTGGCTTCTCCCCCGGCCTTGCACACGGCTGCGTTCCCCGCCTCGCCGGTGATGGTGAGCCCGAAGGAGACCTCGACCTCGTCGGGCGGCTGTGGCAGCCCGGCCACCGAAGCCACGAATGCCTGCGCGTTCTGGCGCACCGCGCGATTGACCACCTCCTCGAGCTGGTGCTGTGCGCGGGTGACGGCGCCCGCGGCGGTTTCGACGATGCGGTCCGCGAGCCCCGCGCGCACGGTGGCGCCCGGCTGAGGTGCGATGGGGGTGGACACTTCCACCAGCAGCGACGAGCCGTCGCCGGTGGTGAACTCGACGTAGCGAGGCATGGAAACACCCCGGAGGAGAGTGGGACGGGGGCTGAGAAACCACCGTCGAGCCTGCCTGCAGAGTACACCCCGGGGCACCTGCGGGCAATGAAAATGTCCGTTCGCGCGCGGGCTGCGATGCCGCGTCCACACAAAGCCCGCCTTCGCGGACTACGGGCTTCGGTGTGGCCGAGGCGGCGGTGCTCGCGACGGACTTCCAAGGATCTCGGCTCCGAGCAACGGGCTTCGGGCGGCACGAATGGTTGTAGTCCCCGAAGGGGGACTTCGTGTAGTTGTTGCCGCGAATTTATTCGCCCGGCAACCCCCGCCCGGCCCAACGAGCAAGGCCCTGCACCGCGATGCGATGCAGGGTCTTCGATCTCACTTCTGGTCCGCGCGGTGAGGGTTGCCGCGGACCTGTCACACGCGGAGACCGCATCTCGTCTCAACTGTGGAGGCCGCCGCAGGAGGCGGATCCATCCACCGAATTCGAGACGAGGACTTGATCCGATGACGCAACGCATCGAGTATGGGAAGATCGCGCCCGAGGGGCTGAAGGCGATGTTCGGGCTGGAGCGCTACGTCCGCGAGAGCGGGCTGGAGCATTCGCTGCTGCACCTGCTGAAGCTGCGCGCCTCGCAGATCAACGGCTGCGCCTACTGCGTGGACATGCACACCAAGGACGCGCGCGCCGGGGGCGAGACGGAGCAGCGGCTGTACCTGACCAGCGCCTGGCGCGAGGCGCCGATGTTCACCGAGCGCGAGCGGGCGGCGCTGGAGTGGACCGAGGCGCTGACGCTGATCAGCGAGGGCGGCGTGCCCGACGAGCTCTGGGAGCAGACGCGCCGGCACTTCTCGGAGGAGGAGATCGTCGCGCTGACGTTCGCGGTGGTGGCCATCAACGGCTGGAACCGCCTGTCCATCACCTTCCGCCCGCCGGTGGGCGACTACCAGCCCGGCGCGTATGCGGCGGCGGTGTGATGTGATGACGGTATCATCCTGAGAAGGGTCGCTAACCCTGCGGACCCCGTCGGGTGTCATCCTGAGGGCGCGGGGACCGAACTCTCGTCGTGACGTACGGTTGCGCGCCCGAAGGATCTACTGGATGCCGCCTCGATGCCAGTGCGTCACACCGGCATCTTCGCGGGGACGGCAAGATCCTTCGGTCGGCGCCAGGATCTCGTGCAGACGCGACCTCGGCGCGGCGCCGACCTCAGGATGACATCCAAAGGGTGTTCTCAGTAACAGAGGAGTTGAAGGCGATGCCGAGCGTGATGGCGGAACCGGACGTCGCGGGAGCGGAGGTCGAGCAGTTTCGGCCGCTGCTGTTCTCGCTCGCGTACCGGATGCTGGGAAGCGTGGCGGACGCGGAAGACGCGGTGCAGGAGACGTTTCTCCGCTGGCACCGTGCCGAGCAGGAGGAGGTGAGGTCGCCGAAGGACTGGCTGTGCGCGGTGGTCACGCGCCTGTGCATCGACCACCTTCGGTCCGCGCGCGTGCGGAGGGAGGAGTACGTGGGCCCTTGGCTTCCGGAGCCTCTGGTGCAGCCGCTGGACGAGGACCCGCTGGAGGCGGCGGTGCTGGCCGAGTCGCTCTCCACCGCGTTCCTGCTGATGCTCGAGCGGCTGACCGCGATGGAGCGCGCCGTGTTCCTGCTGCGCGAGGTGTTCTCGTTCGAGTACGAGGAGGTGGCGCGCATCGTGGGCCGCAGCGAGGGCGCCTGCCGGCAGCTGGCCAAGCGCGCACGCGACAAGGTGGCCGCGGGCGAGCCGCGCTTCACCGCGTCGGAGGAAGACGCGCAGCGGATGGCGCTGCGCTTCATGGAGGTGTGCGCGCGCGGCGACGTGGACGAGATCCGCGCGCTGCTGGCGGAAGACGCCATCGCCATGACCGACGGCGGCGGCAAGCGGCGCGGGGCGCTGAACCCGGTCTACGGGCGCGACCACGTGGCGCGGCTGTTCGCCGGCCTGGCGCACAAGTGGGGCGTGCCGCCCGTGGACCTGGTGCGCGTGAACGGACAGCCGGGGTTCGTGATGCGGCTGTGGGACGGGCCACGGGTGATGAGCTTTGCCGTGCGCGACGGGCTGATAACGGGGGTCTACCTCGTCGGCAACCCCGACAAGCTCACGCACCTGCCGGTCCCACCCGAGGAGGATGGCTGACGGTCGAAATCCGGAAAACTGCAGGTCTCACGCAGAGCAGCAGAGGCAGCAGAGGTGAGTTCTCCGCTGCCTCTGCTGCTCTGCGTGAGGCACAATCTTTTTCCTGAAACGATCAAACGCCCGCGGGCTCCAGGCGGCGGATGGAGTCGACGGCAAACTGGATGGAAGTGCCGACATAGGCGGACTGGTCGATGCGCGTGTCCAGGCGCCCGGCCAGGATCGTCGACACCACGCCGTGCAGGATGGCCCACACCGCGTGCGCGTGGATGCGCGCCTCGGCCGGCGTGGCGAAGGCGTCGGGGGCGGCGTCGTGCACCAGCCGCGCGAGCACGTCCATCGACCGCGAGGCGCGCCGGAACAGCTCGCGGGGGAAGCGCGCCAGCGACCGCGGGTGGTACAGGTACATGATCTCGTAGAACTCGGGGTTGGCCAGCCCGAACTCTACGTACCTGCGGCAGTGCAGCTCCAGCCGCTGCAGCGGCGCTCCCGGCGCCTCGGCCGCGGCGGCCACGATGTCGTACCAGCGCTGGAAGCCTTCGTCGATCAGCGCGTGGACGAGCTGGTCCTTCCCCGCGAAGTGCTCGTAGATGCTGCTGACGCTGCACCCCACCTGCCGCGCGATCTTGCGCATCGACAGGTTCTCGTAGCCTTCGCTGACCAGCAGGGTGCGCGTGGTGTCGAGCGTGGCGGCGCGCAGGCCGCTTTCCGTCCAGGGCTGCTGCATCGTCCGGCGGGATGGGGATTTGGGACGAGGGTGTGGTGGCTCGCGGCGAAATCTCCCCCGCGCCCGCGGCGCTGTCAACGGAACCAGCGCTCACCTTCAGCCGCCTGCCATGCGCCGAGGCTTCGACTGCACCTGAGGCGGCTCACCCCGGCTCCTCCGTCGCGAACAGCGCGCGCAGCTCGGCGGAGGCGCGGTAGGGGCGGCCGGTGGAGGCGTCGAGCGGGCACCAGAGGGTGCGGGCGCGCGCCAGCAGCGTGCCGTCGCTCGCGCGGGTGATCTCGGTGTGGCGCTCGAAGCGGACGGCCTCCATCCGCCCCACCCAGGTGCGGGCGCGCACCGCGTCGCCGGGGAGCGCGGGGCGGCGGTAGTCGATCTCGTGGCGCAGCACCACCCAGAACACCTGCCGCTGCGCCTCTTCCGGCGCCACCGCCCGCCAGTGCGCGATGGCCACCTCCTGCACCCAGCGCAGGTAGACGATGTTGTTCACGTGGCCGGGCACGTCGACGTCCTCGGGCTGGACCTGGACGCCGATCTCGTACGACCCGGTCATCACCCTGATCGCATCCGCGTCGATCGAGAGCGTCGGCCCGCCGGCGGGCGCATCATCCCGCTTCGTCATCTCACGTCTCGTGGATCACCATGCCGATAGGGAAGTGGTCGGCGAAGCCGTTGGGGTTGATCTCCTCGCCGCGGCCGAAGCGGATGGGCGACGGGTAGGCGCCGGTGCTCACCATCTCCGGAAAGCGGACGATCTCCACGCTCCCGGGGAGCGCCGTCAGCCCCTTCGCCCCCGTCACCAGCGAGCGCGAGGCCATGAACTGGTCGAGCAGGTTCACGCTGTTGTCGTAGTAGTGCGTCCCCAGCCCCTGTCCGGCCAGCGGCCACATCAGGTTCAGGAACCGGGCCGACGTGGCGCGCGTGACCTTGGTCCGCTGCCGCTCGCAGCAGGCGTAGTCCACGATCGAGCGGTCGAAGGGCTCGTCGTTGAAGTCGCCCATGGCCAGCACGGCCGTGTCGGTGCCCAGCTCCTGGCGGATGCGCTCGTGGAAGTACGCCAGCGTCTCGCCCGCGATGATGCGGTACGGCTCGGACTCGAGCTTCCCCTCGAGCCGCGCGGGCCAGTGGTTGCCGATGACCACCAGCGTACGCCCCGCCGCCGTGCGGAAGCTCACCTGCACCAGGTCGCGCGTGGCCACGCGGCGCACGATGAAGTGGTAGAAGACCTGCCCGGGCACGGGGGTGAAGCGGCTGGGATCGTAGATGAACGCCACGTCGATCCCGCGCCCGTCCTGCGTGTCGGCGTGCACGATCTCGTAGTTGCGGTTGAGCGTCGTCACGGCCTGGCAGAGGCGCTCCAGCACGAAGCGGTTCTCCACCTCGCACACGCCCAGCAGGTCGGGCCCCTTCCCGCCGTTGGCGTAGGAGACGACCTTCGCCAGCTGCGAGATCTTCCGGTCCAGCACCTCCTGCGTCCACCCGGTCAGCTCGCTGCCGAGCGTGCGCTCCAGCTTCTCCGAGCGCCGCGGCGACCCGTCGACGTCGAACAGGTTCTCCACGTTCCAGAACATCACGTAATGGTCGGGCATGATGCGGGTCTCCGGTGTGGGGATGGAGAAAAGATGAATCGATCGGGTGGGTTGCGGCTCGGGGCAGGGATCGCCGCGCTCCGGCCGGATCTACCCGTGTCCCCAAGCCGTGCGCGTCCCTGTTCTCACCGCGCGAGCCGGCCGCCCCTCGTCGAGCGCTCGCCCGATCGCTGCCGGTGAGGGTGAGTGGCGACGCGCAGATGATAGTTAAGTATTCACTTAAGTATCGCGCGCATTTGCGGGAGAGGTCTCATACCGGCTGCCGCAATTGAGTGTGCATTCCGATCGGCTGACTCCGGGCGGCACCCGGGGAATCCATGGCATACATCCGAGCGACAGGCAGCCTGTGGCTCGGGAGCCGGCCACAGATTCCTCAGGCGCCACGACTTCGGCATTGGGGACAGGACGGCGCAGCGCCTTCGGAATGACAATTCCTGTTCCCTCCCTCCAATGCACGGTTGATCCGGCGATTCGATATCACCTGCCTCCAGAGGAGGCGGGTGGGGACAATGATGAAAAACGGCGGGTGCGGGGACAACGGTCTTGTGCGCCGTGCTCTCATCGGGCGTGAGCCGCGCCGCCGCGCGAACGTGCGGCAAGGCTCGGCATCCGATCCGCCTCTCAACGGTCGCCGTGGACGGAGGCTTCTTGCATCGCGCGCGAGCCTGATCATGACGCGAGCCCCTCGATCGAATCGGTTGAGATCATCTGGGGATGAGGTGATGCCGGGCCGAAGCGGCAGAATGCGATCGCCCGCATCTCACCGATCCCTCTGCGGCGCTGGAGCTTAGAGGTGATGCGGGATTTCCATGGGTGTCCAAGCTTTGGATGAGGGGATTGACAGCCCCTGCGCCGCTCGTTTACCGTTGGTCAGAAGATCGTTCCGTCGCACCACCCGAGGACCCGAATCGTGCGATCCACCGTCCGCTGCGCCGCGATGTGTTGTTCGGCCCCCTCCCAGCCGGGATGCGGGTCCGGACGAATCGTGGTGTCCAGCGGGACGAGGTGATGCCCGCGCGCTAGCAGGGATACCAGACCAGGTCCGCGCCGCCCCGGCTGTTGCAGCCGGGGCGGCGTTTTTTCGTGTCCGCCGCCCGCATCCACCGCCCTGACGCGGCCCGAAAGGAAAGGCAGCACCGTGGGAATCCGAGTGCAGAACGTCACGCGGCGCTTCGGCGCCTTCACCGCGGTGGACGACGTGAGCTTCGACGTGGCCGCCGGCGAGCTGGTGGCGCTGCTGGGCCCGTCGGGCGGCGGCAAGAGCACGCTGCTGCGCATCGTGGCGGGGCTGGAGACGGCCGACCGCGGCTCGGTGTGGCTGGACGGCGAGCCGGTGGACCACGTGCCGCCGCAGCGCCGCCGCGTGGGGTTCGTCTTCCAGCACTACGCGCTGTTCCGCCACATGAGCGTGGAGGAGAACATCGCCTACGGGCTGAAGGTGCAGCGCGTGGCCCGCGCCGAGCGCCGCGCCCGGGTGGCCGAGCTGGTGGAGATCATGGGGCTGCACGGGCTGGAGCGGCGGATGCCCGCGCAGCTCTCCGGCGGGCAGCGGCAGCGGGTGGCGCTGGCCCGCTCGCTGGCGCCGCGGCCGCGCCTGCTGCTGCTGGACGAGCCCTTCGCCGCGGTGGACGCGCGGGTGCGCGAGGAGCTGCGCGCCTGGCTGCGGCGGCTGCACGACGAGGTGGGCGTGACCTCGATCTTCGTGACGCACGACCAGGAGGAGGCGTTCTCGCTCTCCGACCGCGTGCTGATCGTCCATCGCGGGCGGCTGGAGCAGGCGGGGACGCCGCAGGAGATCCTCGACGAGCCGGCCAGCGAGTTCGTCGCGCGCTTCATCGGCGACGTCAACGTGCTGGAGGCCGACGCGCGCGACCACGTGGGGGCCGTCGGCGCGCTCCGCATCCCCCTGCCGCACCCCAACGGCCACCCGCGCGTGCGCCTGGTCATCCGCTCGTACGACCTGAAGTTCTGGCGCTCGGACGACGACGGCGTGGCGACGGTGCGCCGCGTGGTTCCCCTCGGCGACCGGGTGCGGGTGGAGACGACCATCGACGGCGCGGGGCCGTTGTTCGCGCAGTTTCCGCGGCGCAGCTCGCTGCTGGACGGCATCGAGCCGGGGGCGCGGGTGGCGGTGGAGGCCACGCGGGTCCGCGCCTATCCCGTGGACGCCGCCGATGCGCCGGAGCCGGATTTTCCCGCGGACGACGACCTCGACGCCGAGCCCGACATCCACCCCGCCGCACCGCGCCGGCTCTCGCTCCGGAGGCAGACCGCATGAGCCCGCCGCCGCCCTCCGCGCTACGCGTGGTCCCCGCGTCCGGCGCGCCGTCCGCGCCCTCCGCCGAGGAGCTGATCCTCGAGGCGGTGCGCGCCATCCGCTTCGGCTCGGTGCAGATCACCATCCACGACTCGCAGGTCGTGCAGATCGAGCGCACCGAGAAGCTTCGCGTCCCTCCGAATCGCTGAAACGGCAGGACTCACACGGAGGGAGCGGAGGGAACGGAGGAAAAGCCAGGACATGGAGATGAATCCTCCGTTTCCTCCGTGTGAGACTCGAAGATCCCGCCGACCGGACCGCCGGAGGCCGAAGAAGAAGACATCGCAATCACGCGACGCGACCCCACCGGACCTCCGGAGGCCCCGCGGCAGGGAGGCTCACATGCGCAGGAACCAGGCGCTGGCGAAGGCCGCGCTCCGGGTGGGGGTGATGGTGATGGCGATCGCGGGACGCGCGGCGGCGCAGGGCACGTCCGCCGCGCCGCAGGCGGAGACGGTGGCCGCGGTGACGGACACCGCCCCGCCGGGCGACACGGCCGCCGAGCACATCGACGCGCTGGAGCAGCGCATCCGCGTGCTCGAGCGGCAGCTGGAGATCGACCACGAGGCGGCGGCGAACGCCCGCGCCTCGGCGGCGACGCTGACGGCGGGGCCCGAGGGGGTGCAGTTCCGCTCGGCCGACGGCGCGTACCAGGTGAGCTTCCGCGGCTACGTGCACAGCGACGGCCGCTTCTTCGTGAACGGCACCGCGCCCGCCGCCAGCACGCTGGAACTGCGCCGCGTGCGGCCGATCATCGAGGGCACCGTGGCGCGCAACTTCGGCTTCCGGCTGATGACGGACTTCGGCGAGGGGCGCGTGCAGGTGCAGGACGCCTATCTCGACGCGCGCTTCTTCCCCTTCCTGCGCCTGCGCACGGGGAAGTTCAAGCCGCCGGTCGGGCTGGAGCGGCTGCAGTCCGCGACGGCGCTCACTTTCGTGGAGCGCGCGCTGCCGACGGCGCTCGTACCCAACCGCGACATCGGCGCGCAGCTGTGGGGCGACATCGCGGGCGGCGCGCTCAGCTGGGCGGCGGGTGTGTTCAACGGCGTGGTGGATGGCGGCAGCGGCGACCTGGACGCGGACGGGCGCAAGGAGGTGGCGGGGCGATTGTTCGCGCAGCCCTTCCGCAACCGACCGAGCGGCTTCCTGCGCGGCCTGGGCTTCGGCATCGCCGCGTCGCACGGGAGCGAGAAGGGGACGGCGACCGCGCCGGGGCTGGCCAGCTACCGGTCGCCCGGGCAGCGCGTGTTCTTCACCCTCCGCTCCAACGGCCAGGCGGCGGGGACGGTGATCGCCGACGGCGCGCACGAGCGGATCTCGCCGCAGGGCTACTTCTACCGCGGGCCGCTGGGGATCCTGGCCGAGCACGTCACGTCCTCCAGCGAGGTGCGGCGCGACACCGTTTCCGCGAGGCTGACCAGCCGGGCGTGGCAGGTGGCGGGCGGCTACGTGCTGACGGGCGAGGACGCGTCGTTCGCCGGCGTGCGGCCGCGGAACGCCTTCGATCCGTCGAAGCGCGCCTTCGGCGCGGTGGAGCTGACGGCGCGGCTGAGCGCGCTGGAGGCGGACCGCGACGCCTTCCCCGTCTTCGCGGACCCGGACCGCTCGGCGCGCGCGGCGCGGGAGTGGGCGGTGGGGGTGAACTGGTATCTCAACCGCAACGTGAAGATCACCGCCGACTACGGCCGCACGCGCTTCGACGGCGGCGCCGCGGGGCGCGACCGCGCGCCCGAGGAAGCCATCCTCACCCGCTTCCAGCTCGCCTTCTGACCCCTCTCCAAGACGCCGAACGAGACCATCCGACGATGCGAGACAGATCCTTCGCCCTCGCGGCGATCCTGCTGGCGGCCGCGACGGGCGCGCGGGCCCAGCCCCGGCCCGTGACGCTGCTGAACGTGAGCTACGATCCCACGCGCGAGCTCTACCAGGAGTACAACGCCGCGTTCGCGCGGTACTGGCGCGGCCGCACCGGCCAGGCTGTCACCATCCGCCAGTCGCACGGCGGCTCGGGGTCGCAGGCGCGGGCGGTGCTCGACGGGCTGCAGGCCGACGTGGTGACGCTGGCGCTGGGCTACGACGTCGACGCGCTGGCCAACGGCCGCATCATCCCCCGCAACTGGCAGGCGCGGCTGCCGCAGAACAGCGCGCCCTACACCTCCACCATCGTCTTCCTCGTGCGCCGCGGGAACCCCAAGCGCATCCGCGACTGGGGCGACCTGGTCCGTCCCGGCGTCTCGGTGGTGACGCCCAATCCCAAGACGTCGGGGGGCGCGCGGTGGAACTACCTGGCCGCGTGGGGATGGGCGCTGCGGACCGGCAACAACGACCAGAACCGCGCGCGCGACTTCATCACCCGCCTCTACCGCAACGTGCCGGTGCTGGACGCCGGCGCGCGCGGGGCCACGACGACGTTCGTGGAGCGCGGCATCGGCGACGTGCTGATCGCGTGGGAGAACGAGGCGCTGCTGGCGCGCAAGGAGCACGCGAACGAGTTCGAGATCGTGGCGCCGTCGCTCAGCATCCTGGCCGAGCCACCGGTGACGGTCGTCGATCGCGTGGTCGACCGCCGGGGGACGCGCGCGGTGGCGCAGGCGTACCTGGAGTGGCTGTACTCGGAGCAGGGGCAGGAGATCGCGGCGAAGTGGTTCTACCGCCCGCGCTCCGCCGCGGTGGCGGCCCGGTACGCGCGCCAGTTCCCGCAGGTGCGCACGTTCACCCTGGCCGAGGTGTTCGGGAACTGGCAGAACGCCCAGCGCACCCACTTCGCCGACGGCGGGGTTTTCGACCAGGTGTATCGGCCGCGGTGACGGGAGTGCTGAGTGCCCAGTGCCCAGTGCCCAGTGCCCAGTGCTCAGTGAGGACTCGGCACCGCACTCGCCTCACACTGACGTCATCCTGAGGCCGGCCAGACCGTAACCGGCGTCTGCACAAGTGGTTGCAGGCCGAAGGATCTATAGGTAGTGACTCTACTCATCAGTGATGAATTCTCCGAGTCAGGAATTCCTCCCAGGTCCAGACGTGGCCGCTCAGCCCGATGGCCATTGCGGGGGTTCGCTTGCGGTAGCGGTG
>DASUYB010000135.1 GCA_036377595.1 Longimicrobium sp.
AGCCTTGTCGATGTTGTCGAAGCTCACGAAGTCGGCCAGCCCCTTGGCGGCCTGGATCCGCGTGATCGCCGCGGTCAGCGTGGTCTTGCCGTGGTCCACGTGCCCGATGGTGCCCACGTTCACGTGCGGCTTGGTGCGCTCGAACTTCGCCTTGGCCATGATCCTTGCTGGTTCCGATCCGGTGGTTTGATGTCGGTCCGGAGGGCCTTCAGGAGCTCGCGATGGGACTCGAACCCATGGCCTCTTCCTTACCAAGGAAGTGCTCTGCCGGCTGAGCTACGCGAGCCCGACCTCCGATGCTTCCGGGCGGCTCTGCCCGAAAAAGACGAACAGGAGACCTTGCCGCGTCGATGCGACCGGCAAGGTCTCGTGGCGTCTTTGCTGCGCTCGCGGTGAGTGGCCCCGCCCGGGTGCCTTCATCGGCTGGCCCGTGCAGTGGATACACTTCTCCCGGCGGAACGCAAGACGAGGAAGTTACGGGAAATCCGCGTGGGAGTCAAGCCCCGGCGACGGCGTTCACGACAGACAACCTCGCTGCTGGATTGGGTCTCGGTGCGGGAAGATAACATCGTCGTCAACCGCCCTCCGGCCGGCGGGATCGCGGGCGTCCACTCGCGCAGCCATTCGCAAAGTGTGTCCAGCGCAGGTTGACGCAGGTGTTTCCCGCCTCGATCTTCACGCCGCGCCGCGACGGAGGTGTCGATGGCGCACCACCCGATCAAACGAGACATACCGATGAAGAAGCTGTCGCTGGACCTGGGCTCGCTGCGCGTCGAGACCTTCACCACGGCCGACGCCGAGGCGAAGCGTGGAACCGTGGCCGCGCACGACGCCACCAACCGCACCTGCGGCTTCTCGTGCCCCGCCACCTGCGGCATCATCCCCGACGACACCAGCACCTGCCGCGCGGTGACGCAGCCCGACTGCCAGTGCGTCTGAGCGCGTAGACGCTCTCCTCCGGAACGAAACGGCGGCCTCCCGCGCGGGAAGCCGCCGTTTCGTTTCCTATCTTCCCGCTCCCGCTCATACCAGGTCCGGGTGAAGTATTGGTGCGTTTCCCCGAATCTCGTGCTGCCGCGATGATAGATCCTTCGGCCTGCAACCACTGCGCAGACGCTGATTACAGTCTGGCCGGCCTCAGCCTCAGGATGACGTCATCGTGGAACCGATCGGGGTGCATCAACCAAATTCCCGGATTTCGTATCAGAGGCAGCGGCAGCCGCGGCCGTCGCAGAAGCCGATCTGCGGCGCGCATTTGTTGTCGCAGGCCACCTGCGAGCAGCCGCGGAACCCGGCGTTCGCCCGCGCGGGCGCGGCCACGGCCTGCGCGGCCCCGAACCCGAGCGCGGCCGCCATCAGCGCGGCGAAGGCACCGCGGCGAAGAAGAGATTTCGTCTTCATCGCTCCTCCTGGGGTGAGGGTGATCCATCACGGAGGAGGTGCCGCAGATTTCACGCCTTCGAGAGACTTTCCATCTGCTGAAAGACGGAATCGGCTCGGATGGACAATCCCTACTCGATCGTCTTGGAGAAGCGGGCGACGCTCAGCATCAGGATCACCACCGCCATGAGGGCCAGGATGGCGGCCTCGGGGACGAGATCCCCCAGGCCGACGCCCTTGAGCAGGATGCCGCGGAGCACGCGCAGGTAGTGGGTGAGCGGGAGGACGCTGCTGATCCACTGCATCACCTTCGGCATCGCTTCGCGTGGAAACATGAAGCCGGAGAGGAGGATGTTGGGCATCAGCAGCATGAAGGAGAGCTGCATCGCCTGGGCCTGGGTGCGCGCGACGGTGGAGACGAACAGGCCGATGCCGAGGTTCGCCAGCACGAAGAGCAGGCTGATCGCGTACAACCCGGCGACGTTGCCGCGGATCGGGACTCCGAAGAGGACCCAGCCGAGGAGGAGGATCACCGTCATCTGCACGTAGCCGACGAGCACGAAGGGGAGGATCTTCCCCAGCATCATGCTGGTCTTGCCGATCGGGGTGACGATGAGCTGCTCCAGAGTCCCCCGCTCGCGCTCGCGGGTGATGGCCAGCGAGGTGATGAGGATCATGGTCATCGACAGCAGCACGCCGACCAGCCCGGGGACGATGTACACCTCGCTGCGGAGCGCCGGGTTGTACCAGGGCCGCACCCGCACGTCGAGCAGGGGGATGGCCACGGCGCGGCGGCCGAACAGCTCCGCGGCGCTGGCCTGGCCGGCGAGCATGGCACCGGACATGGCGCTCTGCGACGCCATGGGATCGGCGGCGTCGACGATGACCTGCGCGGTGGCGCCGCGCCCGCGCTTGAGCCCGCGCTCGAAGTCCGGCGGGATGACGACGGCCGCGCGCGCCCGGCCGCGGTCGATGGCGCGCCGGACCTCGGCGCGGCTGCCGACGCGGCCGACCACGTCGAAGTTGCCGGTGTTGCGCATCACGTCCACCAGGCGGCGGCTGGCGGCGGTGTTGCTCTCGTCGAGCACCACCGTGGGGAGGTGGCGGACGTCGGTGCGGATGGCGAAGCCGAAGATGACCAGCTGGATCGCGGGGATCATGACCATGATGCCCAGCGTCAGCCGGTCGCGGCGCATCTGGACGAACTCCTTCCAGAGCATGGGCCAGAGGCGCCAGTGGCGGACGTCGCGGAGGCTCATGGGGTCGGCCTCCGCGCGAGGGGGAGAGGCCGGCGCGGCCGCGGGGTCCCCCCCACCCCCGGCCCCTCCCCCACGCGGGGGGAGAGATGGGGGAGGGGAGAACTCAGCGCGGGGGCGATGACGGCTCGCCGCGCCGACGCGTGAGGGATGCGCGCCCGGAGGGCCGGGACACCGGCGCGCGTGCGGGGATGCCGGCGCATCGCAGCGAAACCCGGCGCGCCGGGGGCCCGGCGCGGTTGGGCACAGTTGTATCGTGCCCTACCGCGCGCGCAGCCCGGCCCCCGCGCAGCGGGGGACACGCCCGAATCCGGCAGTTCGTCTTTCATCTTCATACGACGGCTCCCTCGTCGCGGCGCTGGAGCTCGATGAAGACGTCCTCGATGCTCGGCTGGCGGAACTGGGCGGTGATCTCTTCCACCGTGCCCAGCGCGATCAGGTGGCCGCGCGAGAGGAAGGCGATGCGCTGGCAGCGCTCGGCCTCGTCCATGTAGTGCGTGGTGACCAGGATGGTCGTCCCCCGCCCCGCCAGGTCGTAGATCAGCTGCCAGAAGGTGCGGCGCGCCGCCGGGTCGACCCCCGCGGTGGGCTCGTCGAGGAAGAGCATGCGCGGGCGGTGCGCGGTGGAGCAGGCCAGCGCCAGCCGCTGCTTCCACCCGCCGCTGAGCGTGCCCGCGAGCTGGTCCGCGCGCTTCTCCAGCCCCAATTCGGCCACCAGCTCGTCGATGCGCCGGGCCCGCTCGCGCCCCGACAGGCCGTAGACCGAGGCGTAGAAGCGGATGTTCTCCAGCACGGTCAGGTCGTCGTACAGCCCGAACTTCTGCGACATGTAGCCGATGTTGCGGCGCACCTGCTCGGACTCCTTCGCCACGTCGTAGCCGACGACGGTGGCCCGGCCGCCGCTGGGCTCCATCAGGCCGCAGAGCATGCGGATCGTCGTCGTCTTCCCCGACCCGTTGGGCCCCAGCAGCCCGAACACCTCGCCGGCGGCGATGGTCATCGACAGCCCCTCCACGGCCACGAGCGGGCCGAAGACCTTGCGCAGGCCGTCCGTCACCACCGCGGGTTCGCGCGACTCGGCGTTCATCGCCGCTCCGCGGGGGAGAAGGTGACGGTGATGGGAAGGCCGGCCTTCAGCATCGGCTCGCCCTGCGGGAAGTCGACGCGCACGCCGAAGAGCAGGTCGGCGCGCTCGCGCTCCGTCAGCGCCACGCGCGGGGTGAATTCCGCCCTGGTGTTGATGGAGGTGATGCGCCCGCGGAACGCCTGGTCCGGCATCCCGTCGAGCCGCGCGGTGACCGCGTCGCCGATGCGGAGCGAAGGGAGGACGCGCTCGTTGACGTAGACGCGCGTGTACGGGTGGCGCGCGTCGCCGACGGTGACCACGGGCTGCCCGGCGGCGATCACCTCGCCCGGCTCGGCCCAGCGGCCGACGACGACGCCCGGCGCGGACGCCGTCAGCGTGAGGTCGTTCGCCGTGGATTGCGACGTGGCGAGCGCGGCCTGGGCGCTGTTGACCTGGGCGCGCGCGGCGTCGATCTGCTCGCGCCGCGGGCCGCGCTGCAGGGCGAGGAGGACCTCGCGCGCGGCGTCGCGGCGGCGGGCGGCCACGCGCGCGGCGGTCTGGGCGGCGTCGAACTGCTGGCGGCTGACGGTGCCGTGGGCCGCCAGCGGGCGCAGGCGCTCGACGTCGCGGGCGGCGCGGTCGGCCTCGGCGGCGGCGGCGGCCACGTCGGCCCGCGCGCGGGCGATCTCTTCGGGCCGCGTGCCCGCCTCCAGCTCGCTGAGCCGCGCCTGGGCCTGCTGCACGGTGGCCTCGCGCACGTCCACGTCGCCCACCGCCGCCGTCTGCGTCAGCGCGGCCAGGGTGTCGCCCGCGCGGACGGTGTCGCCCTCGCGCACGTAGACGCGCACGACGCGCGCGGGCTGCAGCGGCGCGGCGTCGAGCTCGGTGATCTCCAGCGTCCCCGTTGCCTCGATCGCATCTCCATCCCCGCCGCACGCCGAACCGGCCAGCGCGAGCGCGCAGAGGAGCGCGGCCGCGTATCTATCGCTCATCGTCCTCTCCATCCGTCGAGGTCACGCCCGGCCGCGCCTCGAGCGCCGAGAGCACGAACGCGGCGGCGTGGCGGGCGTAGGCGTCGAGCTCGTCGTCCGTCGCGCCGCCGGGGCCGCGGCCGAGCAGCACGCCCATCGCCGGGCGCACGATGTGGGTGTAGGGCACCAGCGACACGGCCGAGACGGCGCAGAAGCGCGGGTCCAGGTCGGGCCGGAAGATCCCGCCGCGCTGCCCCTGCTCGATCAGGTCGCAGACGCGGCGGAAGACGCCGCCGGCGAGCTGGCCGATGTGCTCGGCGGCGTGCTCGGCGTGCGGGTCGATCATCTCGCGCGCGAGGAGGCGGGGGAGCGTGGGACGCTCGCGCAGGCGCTCGGACTGGAAGCCGATGACGGTGCGGATGGCCTCGTCCGGCGGGAGCGCGGGATCGAGCCGCCGCGCGGCCGCGCCGATCAGCCACTCGAACAGGCGGCGGAGGACCTCGCGGTAGAGCGTGTCCTTGCTGCCGAAGTAGTAGTAGATGAGCGCGGGGTTGGCCTGCGCCCGCGCGCCGATCTGCTTGATGGTGGTGGAGTCGAACCCCTGCGCCGCGAACAGCTCCTCCGCCGCGTCGAGGATCAGGTCGCGAGTCGCTGCTTCGGTTTCCACGTTCCTTCCGGGTCCCGTTCGTCCAGCTTGGTTTCACAGACGTCGAGAATTAATTAATCGGTTGATTAACAGAGCACAAGAGAATTCATCGGCACCTATAAAAAGGCGAATGAATTCACGGCAACAACAGCACAAAGTCGCTGCGCGACTGCGGCCGCTGCATTCGTGTGGGAGGGCCTAGTCCCGCGATCAACTGACGATGAGCGTTGAGAACAGGACAGCCCGACGCTTGACAGGAACCGTTTTCAGACGAATTTGAATGCGGAGTTGCAAGGCGTTTTCACGGGGGGGTGAACACCTGTTGTGCAAAGCGCACGGGATGTACGCACGGCAGCGGGCCCGATCCCACAGCGCGCCTAATCCGCCGCCGAGTGAAGGCCTTGCGGAAGACAGCCGCACCAACCTGGAGAACGGCGATGAAGAAGAAGCTCGCGCTGGACCCGGACGCCCTGCGGGTGGAGAGCTTCGGCACGGTGGACGCCAGCGACGCGCGCGGCACGGTGCGCGCCCACGGCTACACCGAGCCCGACTACCCGAGCTGCGCCCGCACCTGCGGCGCGTCTCCGCCGCCGCCGTCGTCGCTCTGTTACGAGGAGAGGCCCACGCTGAAGGCGTGCTGCCTCTGACCGGCGCACGTCCCCTGCCCCCGGCGCACTCCGCGTCCGGGGGCGTTTTCTTCCCGCGGCATCCACTCCGGACCCGGACACACGCCCATGGATTCGTTCTCGCTGAACCCCGCCGACCTGCAGATCGAGTCGTTCACCGCCGACCCATCCGACATCGCCAGTCCGCCCGGGGGGATGAGGACGTACGAGCCCGGGTGCACCACCCCCGACCTGTGCCCCATCGGCGTCGTGGTCGGGATGAAGACGTACGAGCCCGGCTGCACCACGCCGGAGCTGTGCCCGAACGGCACCGTGGCCGCGGCCTGAGCCGGAGACGAGCGATGAGCCTGAACCCGATCGACCTCGCCGTGGAGTCGTTCGCCACGGCATCGGCGGAGCCGGCGCTGGGGGTGACCACCGAGCCGGTGCCCACCACCATGCGCACCCACGAGCGCGACTGCACCTATCCCGACCTGTGCGGCGGAACGAACTGAGCCGCATCTCCATCCCCCAACCGAGGGAGAATGCCATGAGGAAGAAGCTGAGCCTGGAGATGGCCGGGTTGAAGGTGGAGAGCTTCGAGACATTCGCCAGCGAGTCGGCCGCGCGCGGCACCGTGCGCGCCAACGGCAGCTGCATCACCTGGAGCTGCGAGGGCACCTGCGGCGCGCAGCCGATCAGCGACGTGGCGAAGCTGGGCCCCTACGCCGCCACCTACCTGAACTGCACCAAGTTCGACTGCACCAACAACGGCGTCTGCTGCGTCTGACACCGCGGCGCCATCCCCCTTTCTCGCGGAGCACGGCGATGAAGAAGCTGAACCTGGACCTGGCGGAGCTGCAGGTGGAGAGCTTCGAGACCTTCGTGAGCGACGACGACGCGCGTGGCACCGTGCGCGCGAACGTCGGCTGCGTGACCTGGAGCTGCGGCGGCACCTGCGGCGCGGCGCCGCAGACCGACGTGGAGAAGCGCGGCAACTACGCCGCCACCTTCCGCTGCACCGACAACGGCGCCTGCTGCGTCTGACACGGCGCCTCACCCCCGGACGGGAGCACGACGATGAAGAAGCTGAGGCTGGACCTGGTGGAGCTGCGGGTGGAGAGCTTCGAGACGTTCGTGAGCGACGACGACGCGCGTGGCACCGTGCGCGCGAACGTCGGCTGCGTGACCTGGAGCTGCGGCGGCACCTGCGGCGCGGCGCCGCAGACCGACGTGGAGAAGCGCGGCAACTACGCCGCCACCTTCGCCTGCACCAACAACGGCGCCTGCTGCGTCTGACGCCGTCCACGCCGACAGGAGAACGGAGATGAAGAAGCTGAGCCTGGAACTGGCGGAGCTGCGGGTGGAGAGCTTCGAGACCTTCGTCAGCGACGAGACGGCGCGCGGCACCGTGCGCGCGAACCTCGGCTGCATCACGTACAGCTGCAGGGGAACCTGCGGCAACATCCCCGCGAGCGACGTCGAGAAGAACGGCTTCGACGCCGCGACGATCGGAAACTGCTGCGTCTGATCCCCCTGCCCCGCCGCCCCGGAGCGCCCGCGCGGCCGTGCTCCGGGGCGGTCATCTGTCCGGCCGCGCGAATCCCGCAATCCCCAATCGGAGAGAACGATCGATGAGGAAGAAGCTGAGCCTGAACCTGGACGCGCTGGCGGTGGAGAGCTTCGAGATCGCCAACGAGCGGCTGGCCAAGGGCACCGTGCGCGGCCACGACGTGTGCAGCGACATGTGCACGATCAGCCTGTGCGCGCCCACCTGCGGCATCATGCCCGCGTCGGCCGAATCGGAGTGCAACGCGCTGCCGCAGAGCAGGTTCTGCACGGGCGACACCGAAGACATGAGCGTCTGCGGCCCCTGCTGCGTGTGAGGCGCGGCCGTGAATCACCCTGAACGACGAGAAGGACCGAGATGAAGAAGATGAGCCTGAACCTCGACCAGCTGACGGTCGAGAGCTTCGCGATCGCCAACGACCGGCAGATGAAGGGCACCGTGCGCGGCCACGACGACGACGTGTGCACCGACGTCTGCACCGCCAGCTGCGGCGGCACCTGCGGCATCCTGCCGCAGTCGGCCGAGTCGGAGTGCAACGCCCTGCCGCGCACGCAGCACTGCGTCGACACCGCGGACTTCGCCTGCTGCGTGTGAGCGCCGCCGGTTCCGTCCCCATCCAAGGAGGCACGGAGATGAAGAAGACGCTGAAGCTCGCGCTGAACCTGGACCAGCTGGCGGTCGAGAGCTTCGAGATCGCCAACCCGCGGCAGATGCGGGGCACCGTGCGCGGCCACGACGTGTGCAGCGACGCGTGCACCTTCAGCTGCGCCGGCACCTGCGGCATCCTGCCCGCCTCGGCCGAGTCGGAGTGCAACGCGCTTCCACGGACGCAGGTCTGCCAGGACACCAACGGCGTGTGTGCATCGCAGCCCTGCTGTGCGTGACTGAGTGCTGAGTGCGTCAGTGCATGAGTGCGTGAGTGCGCCGGTGACGAGAGTCGCCGGCGCGCTGCGTTTCTGCATCACCCGCTCCCAATTCGTCGCGGACGGGCGGATTCTCTGGCTCGGCGCGATGCTGCGCGCCATCTTGGCTCCGCGGCCGAATCGCGATCTCCCGCCGTTTCCCCCCATCCCGCCGGACGCCATGCGGATGCTTCGCTCGATTGCCACCGACGCCCTGCAGGGGGTGAAGTCGCTGCGCCGCGCGCGCAGGCACGCCGCGGGCACCGTGCTGACGCTGGCGCTGGGGACGGCGGCCGCGCTGCCGCTGGTGGCCGCCGCGCGCGCCGGGCTGGCGTGGACGCCGCCGGCCGCGGCGCCGGAGTTCGGGCGCGCGCCGGGCGGCGGCGCGGGCGGATGGACGGAGGCGTTCCGCGACGTGGCCTCGCTGCGGCTGGACGGCGAGCGGGCGATGATGACGGTGCTGCTCGTCTCCGGGCTGCTGCTCGTCGCGGTCGCCTGCGTGAACGCGGGGTCGCTGGTGCTCACTCGCGCCTCGGCGCGGCGGCACGAGCGCGCGGTGCGGGCGGCGCTCGGCGCGGGGCCGGGCCGGCTGCTGGCGCACGCGCTGGCCGAAGGGCTGGCGCTCGCCACGGTGGGGTCGGGGATCGGGACGGCCTTGGGGATGATGGTGCTGCGCGCGATGCAGGCGTCGTGGCCCGCGGCCGAGGCGCTCTTCGCGGGCGCGCCGGACGCCCTCGCCGTGGCCATCGCCGTGGGGATGCCCGCGGCGGTGGTGGTGCTCTGCACCGCCCTTCCCGCGCGCCGCGCCGGCCGCGGCGACGTGCACGCGCACCTCACCGTCGGCTCGCGCGCCACGCCGGGGCGCTACGACGCGTGGGTGCGGCGGGTGCTGGCCGTCGCGCAGTTCACCGGCTCGATGGGGCTGCTGGTTGGCGCCGGGCTGCTGGTGCGCGGCTCGATGCCGCACCGCGGCGCGGCGGGCCCGGGCTTCGACCCACGCGACACGCTGACGCTGCGGCTGGAGACGCCGCGGGCGATGGCGGCCGATCCCGCGGCGCGCGCCCGCGCCTTCGAGGCCGCGCTGGGAAGCGTGCGGGCGCTGCCGGGCGTGCGCGCCGCCGCCGCGGGAAGCCCGGACGCGTGGCTCGGCCTGGGGCCGTGGGACGCGATCACCACCTACTGCCGCCGCTGCATCATGGGCGGGCTGTTCGCGCCGATGATCAATGGCGAGGTGCGCAACCTGGCCGTCTCCGCCGGCTGGGCATCCACGCTGGGCATCCCCGTGCGCGGGCGCGAGCTGCAGCCGTGGGACGCGGGGCGGCGCGTGGTGATGATCAACCAGTCGCTCGCAGGCCGCCTCTATCCCGCCGACGACCCGCTGGGGCAGACACTCTCGCTACAGCGCCGCGGGCCGAAGTACACGGTGGTCGGCGTCGTGGGAGACGTGGCGCCGACCGGGCCGGGCACGCCGAACGAGCGCGTCCCCGCCCTCTACCTCCCCGCCGACCTGCACCCGCCGACGAGCGTGGGGATCGCCGTGCGGGCGGCCCGCGGCGATCCGCTGGCGCTGGCGCCGTCGGTGGAGGCCGCGCTCCGCCACGCCGTCCCCGGCGCCGCGATCGGTGAGGTGATGACGATGGAGGCGCGGCTGGCCCGCTACGCCGCGCCGCTGCGCTGGTTCGCGGCGGTGCTGGCGACGGTGGCGATCGCCGCGCTGCTGCTCTGCTCCGGCGGCGTGTACACCGTCGTCGCGTACGGCGTCGCGCGGCGGACGCGGGAGATCGGGGTGCGGATGGCGCTGGGCGCGCGGGTGGGTCAGGTCGTCCGCCACGTGCTGGGCGGCGGGCTGCGCATGGCGCGCACGGGGACAATCCTCGGCGCGCTGATGGCCGTCGGCGTGGGCCAGACGCTCGCGCTCCAGTTTCGCGGCGTGGCGATGGACGACGCCGCGACGTGGCTGCTCGTCCCCACCCTCCTCGCCGCCGTCACCGTCGTCGCGAGCTGGATCCCCGCCCGCCGCGCCGCCCGCGTCGACCCCGTCGAGGCGCTGCGGGAGGAGTAGAACGGAAGGAAATCACACGGAGGAAACGGAGGGAACGGAGGAACTCACCGCAGTCCTCCGTTCCCTCCGTTTCCTCCGTGTGATTCTTCTCTTATTGGTGCGGCCGATCGTGCGCCGCCCGCGCGTGGCTGGTGGAGAGGTACGCCCACGCGACGCAGATCAGCCAGACGGGGAAGACGCCGATGCCGACGGTGAAGAGGCCGAGCACGATCAGCACGAAGAGCATGAACAGCCCCGCGCCGATGCTGGCGTACATCAGCCCCAGCGGGCCGAGGAAGAGCGCCAGGAGCACGGCCGTGCGCACGTTCTTCGGCTCGCGCTGCGGGAGCGGGTGATCGGTCGGGAAGTCGGGGACGGCCATCTGGGAATCGAACGTACGGGCACCCTGGGGATTCAGGGCGGGATGCTCGCATGTCCGGCGGCCCCGTGCAAGGGCAGGATCTCTATTTTTCTCACGCAGAGTCAGCAGTTGAACTGCGGTTGAAACTGCTGACTCTGCTAACTCTGCGTGAAAAAAAAGGATCAAAGCTGGCCGACGTGAATGCCGCACTCGAGCTTGCCGGTGCCCCGCCAGCGGCCCGCGCGCTCGTGCTCGCCCGCTCCGACCGGCGTGGTCAGCGGCTCGTCGCCGATGCTGCCGTAGCCGAGGTCGTGCAGCGGGTTGTACGGCAGGCCGTTCCGCACGATGTACCCCCACACCTCCGCGCGCGTCCACCCCGCCAGCGGGTTCACGCGCACGCGGTCTCCGCGCTCGACCACCGGGAGCTGGCGGCGCGTGTAGGCCTGGTCGCGCCGGCGGCCGGTGATCCACCCGTCGAGCTCCGCCGTGGCCGCGCGGAACGGCTCCACCTTCGTCACCTGCTGGTAGAGCTCCAGGTCGCGCTCCCACAGCCGCGGGCCGTACCAGGCCTCGAACGCCTCGCGGCTCTCCGCCGGGCGGTGCACGCGCAGGTCCAGGTCGTAGCGCTCGCGCACCCGCTCCACCAGCTCCAGCGTCTCCGGGAAGTGGTGCAGCGTGTCGATGAAGACGACCGGGAGCGAGATGCCGCTCTCGCGCAGCAGGTCGAAGAGCACGATGCTCCCCGGCCCGAACGCGGAGACCACCGCCGCCCGTCCCGGCGCCAGCTCGCGCGCCGCCCAGCGCAGCACCGTGCCCGCCGACGCGTGCTCCAGCGCCTCGTCCGCGGCCGCGGGAGCCGCCAGCGCCGCGCTCATGCGGCCACCTCCGCCGCAACGGCCGGCGCCTGCGTCACGCGCCGGTGGAAGTCGCCGAACGCCTCGCCGGGGGTGCGCTCACGGGCGAAGCGCTCGAACAGCGGCAGTACCGTGGGGACGAGATCGTCCAGCGGGACGAGGTCGGCCCACGGCGTCGCCAGCCGCGTCCCCTCCCAGCTCCCGCCGAGGTAGACGGCATACTTCCCCAGCGAGCGGCCGACGAACGCCAGCTCCGCCGTGTAGGGCCGCGCGCAGCCGTTCGGGCACCCGGTCATCCGGATCGACACCGGCTCGTCGGCCAGGCCGATCTTCGCCAGCTCGGTCTCCAGCCGGTCCATCACCGCCGGGAGCACCCGCTCCGACTCGGCCAGCGCCAGCCCGCAGGTGGGGAGCGCCGGGCAGGCCATCGACCACCGCCGCGCGCCGGAAAGCTGGTGCAGCGGCACCAGCCCGTGCTCGGCCAGCAGCCGCTCCACGCTGGCGCGGTCGTCGCCGGGGATGTCGGTGAGGAGCACGTTCTGCTGCGTGGTGAGGTGCACGCCCGCGCCGAAGCGCGCCGCCGCCTCGCGCAGAGCGCTGCGCAGCCGCAGCTTCGGCGTGTCGGACACGCGCCCGTTCTCCACGAAGATCCCGTAGAACCAGCGCCCGTCGCCCTGCCGGTGCCAGCCGAGGTGGTCGTGCACGCCGGTCACCGTCACCGGCAGCGGCGGCAGGAGCGCGCGCCCCAGCTCGCGCTCGACCTCGGCGCGGAACCAGCCGATCCCCCGCTCGTCGAGCAGGTACTTCAGCCGCGCGTGGCGCCGGTCGGTGCGGTTTCCCCAGTCGCGCTGCACGGCGATCACCGCCGCGGCCACCTCCAGCACCTCGTCGGGCGGGACGAAGGCGAGCGGGTCGGCCAGGCGCGGATACGTCGTCGTCTTCCCGTGCGTCCTTCCCAGCCCCCCGCCCACCAGGACGTTGAAGCCGGCCAGCGCGCCGTCACGCTCGATCACCAGCAACCCCAGGTCGTTGGTGTGCACGTCGGTGCAGTTGTCGTCCGGGAACGCGAAGGCGATCTTGAACTTGCGCGGGAGGTAGCGGTCGCCGTAGACGGGGTCGACCTCCGGCTCCGGCTCGCCCCCCGCCACCTTCTCCCCGTCCACCCAGATCTCGTGGTACGCCCTGGTCGCCGGGAGGAAGCGGTCGGACACCCGCTTCACCAGCGACAGCGCCTCGGCGCGCGCCGTCCCCGGCAGCGGCGCGGGGCAGCCCACCACGTTGCGCACCACGTCGCCGCACGCGCCCAGCGTGGTCACCAGCGCCTCGTTCAGCGTGGCGATGGTGGCGCGCAGGTCGCCCTTGATCACCCCGTGCAGCTGGATTCCCTGGCGGGTGGTGATGCGCAGCGTGCCGTTGCCGAAGCGCTCGGCCAGCTCGTCGTGCACCAGGTACTGCGCGGCTGTCAGCGCGCCGCCGGGGATCTTGCTGCGCACCATGAACTGCCACGCGGGCTCAAGCCCCGCCTGCTTGCGCTCGCGGCGGAGGTCGCGGTCTTCCTGCTCGTAGCTGCCGTGGAACTTCAGCAGCTGCTTGGCGGTGTCGGAGAAGGTCGTTCCCCCCTCCGCCAACTCGTCGGCGAGGGTGCCGCGCAATCCCCCGCTCTCCTGCTTGATGCGCTCGACCTCGCTCAGCGCGCCGGTCTCGATATCGATGCTGCTCACGTGGGCCTCTTGGGGTCAGGCGGGTTGCAGGGTCTGGGCGGCGGCCTCCACCAGCACGTCGGCCACCTCGGGGCGCGAGAACTCCGCGGGCGGGCGCTCTCCCCGCGCCAGCGCCTCGCGCACCTTCGTCCCCGAGAGGACCACGTGGTGCTCGCGGCCGTGCGGGCAGGTGCGCGTGCTCGCCATCCCCTCGCAGGCGCGGCAGTAGAAGGCGTGCTCGAACTTCAGCGGCACGATCCCGAGGAGGTCGAGGTCGATGCGGTCGAAGATCTCCTGCGCCGCGTAGGTCCCGTAGAAGTCGCCCACCCCCGCGTGGTCGCGGCCGACGATGAAGTGCGTCGCGCCGTAGTTGCGGCGGATGACGGCGTGGAAGACGGCCTCGCGCGGCCCCGCGTAGCGCATCGCGGCGGGGTTGACGGCGAGGAGGACGCGGTCCGCCGGGTAGTACTTCTCCAGCAGCACCTGGTAGCAGCGCATCCGCACCTCGGCGGGGACGTCGTCCGCCTTGGTGTCGCCGACCAGGGGGTGGAGAAGGAGCCCGTCGACGGATTCGAGGGCCACCTTCTGCAGGTACTCGTGCGCCCGGTGCACGGGGTTGCGCGTCTGGAAGGCGACCACCGTGCGCCACCCGCGGCTGGCGAACTCCACGCGCGTTTCCGCCGGGGTCAGGTTGTGCTCGGGAAAGCCGGAGACGTCGTGGCGATAGAGGTACCGCACCTCGCCGCCCAGCAGCAGGTCGCCCAGCGAGTCGAGGCGCGCCACGCCGGGGTGCGCGCGGTCGCGGGTGCCGTAGACGGACTGCGCCTCGTGCTCGCGGCTCCAGCCGAAGATGTCGCGCACGGTGATCACCGCCGCCGTCTCGCCGTCGGGCGCGATCAGCGCGGCGCGGTCGCCCGGGCGCAGCCCCGCGGCCTCGCTGCGGGTGACGGGGAGGGTGACGGGGATGGTCCACGGCAGCCCGTTGGCCAGCGTGAGCCCCTCGACCACCGCGTCGTAATCGGCCTCGCCCATGAAGCCGTCCAGCGGGCTCAGCGCGCCGACGGAGAGGAGATAGAGGTCGGAGAGGGTGACCGCGTTGATGGGGATGCGCGGCAGCGAGCGCGCCAGCTTCCGCAGCTCCAGCGCCTCGGCCGCGTCGGGCCTCAGGTCCACCAGCGTGCCGCCGTACGGGGTGATGGGCATCTCGATCCTGTTCGTCAGGGGATGGTTCCCGCGGCGGCCGCGGGGGTGATGATTCCGCGCGATTCCAGCATCTCCACCAGTTGCGCCACGCACCCGGCCACGTCGTGCCGCGCGCTGTCGATCACCAGCTCCGGCGCCGCGGGCGGCTCGTACGGCGCGGAGATCCCGGTGAACTCGGCGATCTCGCCGCGGCGCGCGCGGGCGTACAGCCCCTTGGGATCGCGCGCCTCGCAGGTGGCCAGGTCGGCGTCCACGAACACCTCCAGGAACTCGCCCTCGTCCAGCAGCGCGCGCACGCCGTCACGGTCGGAGCGGTAGGGCGAGATGAAGGCGGTGACGGCGATCACCCCGAAGTCGGTGAGGAGGCGGGCGACCTCGCCCACGCGGCGGATGTTCTCCGCGCGTTCCTCCGGAGAGAAGCCGAGGTCGCGGTTCAGCCCGTGGCGCAGATTGTCGCCGTCCAGCACGTACGACTCGACGCCGCGGCGGAAGAGCTCCTCCTCCAGCGCGCGGGCGATCGTGCTCTTCCCCGAGGCGGAGAGGCCGGTGAGCCAGAGGGTGGCGCCGCGGTGGCCCCTTGCGCGCTCGCGGTCGGCGCGGGTGACGGCGCCCGCGTGCCAGGTCAGGTTGCGCCCCGCGGGCGCGTCGACGGTCACGCTCACGCGGCGACCTCCGCCGAGAGGGCGCGGTTCTTCTCGATGTAGTCGTTCCACTCCGGCGGCACGTCGGTGTCGGGGAAGATGGCCTGCACCGGGCACTCGGGCTCGCACGCCCCGCAGTCGATGCACTCGTCGGGGTTGATGTAGAACTGGCTCTCCGCCTCGTAGATGCAGTCCACCGGGCACACCTGCACGCAGCTGCCGTCCTTGGTGCCGACGCACGGCTCGGCGATCACGTAGGTCATCGGGTCCTTGTCCGTTCTGTGGATGGGTCAGCTGTAGATGCCGATGGCCGCGCGCGCCCAGACGCCCGGCTTGAACTCCTCGCCGGCCGGTGCGTCCGCCGCCGTCTCGCGCGCGGCGGGATTCACCGCCGGCAGCGGCGCCGCGGGGACGGCGGCCCCGGCCAGTGCGGAAACGGACGCCACGTCAGCGGTGCCGTGCAGCCAGAGCCAGAGAGATCTCGCGCTCATGTTCGGCCTCGGGGTTGGTGGAGATGTGCGCCGCGCGCGCGGCGACGGTCCGGTCGGGGCGATGCGTGTCGGCCCGCGGGGGATTCGGCTCGCGGCGCAGCGGGAGGTAGAGCAGCGTGCCCAGGACGAAGAGCATCGACGCCTGCGCCAGCCGCAGCCGCTCGCCGGGGATGCGCACCGTCAGCCGGCTCCCGATCAGCACGCCGGGGATCGACCCGGCCAGCAGTGACAGGGTGAGCCGGGGATCGAGCTTGCCGAGCGTCAGGTGCGCCAGCGCCGCCACCAGCGTCAGCACCATCGAGTGGAAGACGACGGTGCCCACCTGCACCCGCCGCTCGTGCCGCGCGGTGACGGAGAGGAAGCCCGTGGTCAGGCTCCCGCTGCCGACCGACGTCAGCCCCGTCGTCGTCCCCACCACCGCCCCGCCCGCCGCGACGAGCCATGCGGGGGAGGCGGCGGGATGGCGGGCGAGACGCCCGAGCCAGGGGTCCAGCACCATCGCCGCGGCCAGCGCGATGAGCATGGCGCCGAGCGCCATCTTCACCGCGTGCCCCGCCGTGGCGGAGGAGACGCCAAGGGAGGCCAGGAGGAGCACGCTCAGCAAGCTGGCGGGAACGCTTCCCGCGGCCAGCAGCGCGGCCGTGCGGAAGTCGACGCTCCCCAGCCGCGCGTGCTGCCACGACCCGGCCAGGGTGGAGACCGCGGCGTTCGCCAGCCCGGCGGCCACCGCCTGCAGCGGCGCCACGCCCAGGCCCACGATCAGCAGCGGCGTCAGGATCGAGCCGCCGCCCATCCCGGTCATCCCCACCAGGATGCCCACCGCCGCGCCCGCCGCCGTCGCTCTCCAGTCCATGCTCCTCCGCTCGCGTGGTTTGGCTTCCGTCTCTCGTCCGACTTGGCTGACCCTTTACGACGCAAAAAACCGCGGCACCCGTCTGGGGTGCCGCGGCCGGGAGGGCGGAGTCTGATCCGCCGGCGATCGGGGTGCCGCTATCCTGTCACGGCCCGCACCCGCACGCGCTCGTCCCCGGCCACGGCGCCCGCCATGGCCTGCATCCAACAGCCGCAACAACACATCGGGCGCATCGCTGCGTCCGCGCGGCGGGGACGGGTGGGGAGGTTCGAGCTCATCGTGCGGTGCTTCCTTCGGATGCGATCGGGTTCGGTGGAGACGAAAAACCCCGGCCTGCGCGGGGCAGGCCGGGGTGGAGGTCCTCTGGTCGCGTTTCGACGCTACTCGGAGCCGTCGTGGTCGCAAAGGCCGTCCGCACCCGTCCCCCCGCCGGGGAGGAGGAGCATGCAACAACAGGTGCACATGCGGACAGCCATCTCAGCCTTCACGATACACTCCGTGGCAAGCGGGTGCCGATAACCATCTGTCTGGAGGATAAACGCGCCCCCGCATCCGCGTCAAGCCCGATCCGCTCCCCATGCGCCGTGGGGGAAGCTCCGTACGCAACGAATGTGGTTTAGGAAGGAGCGCCGACACGCCAATCTTGCGCCTGGTCAAACGCGTCATCTTATTACCTGCCTATTCGATTGAGCGTTCCTGCGCATCTGCGTGATTCATGCGAAGGATTTGAAATTCTCCCTTGAATTCCCTCCTGCAGCAAAGATCGGGCGTGCCCTGGACGAGAGGCCCAGCCGGGGGCTCACGCGGCATTCGATGACTGTATTCCGGAGATGGAAAGATGGCGACCGAGATGAATGGACAGGTGCGGATCCCTCGAAATCTCTGGTCCGTTCGCAACGGATATCTTCTCGTCCTGCTCGTCACGCTGATCCTCTACGCCCTGCTCCTGGTGTCTGCCGTGAGCGAAGGACCTGCCCGCGCATTCCTTCGGGATGCGCACGGCGATGTGGTCTGGTTGGTGTTCATCCTCGTACCCATACTGCTCCTGGCGCTGTCTTTCTTTCGCGTAACCCTCGAACGGAGGCCCGCCGACCAACGCTGGTGGCGAGCCCTGCCGTCGATGACGGTCTCGCTCGCGCGCGTGTCGGCCGCGGTGGTGTTCACGTTGGGTCTGTGCGTGCTTTTCGGCGCCGTTCTGTCCAGTAGCTCGAACGAGGACGCACTGGTCTACGTTCTAGGGTTCGCGGCGCTGATTATCGGAGGGCAGCATCTCGTCGAATTCGAGAGCGCCCAGAAGTCGCTGAACGAGATCAATGGTCATCTGCGGGATACCGACCGCGATCTGCAGACGACCGATCACCACCTTCAGCAAACCACCGAGGAGCTCACCCGCCGATTCGAATCCTTCGAGACAAGGGCGAACGTCCTGAACCGGCAGCTCGGCAGACGGGTGACCGAGCTCGCGCAGACCATCGGCTACGCCCAGTACCGTAAGCTGGTCAACAAGGCCTATGGGAATGCGCGTACCCGGATCCTGGGAAGCACCAACCACTGGCCGGTCGATCCGCGATTCTGGACCACGGATCTGAACGACGAAGACTGCCTCGAATCACCGGATTTCTGGGCACGCCAGGACGTTTTCAAGAACATCCGCAACGCGATCCGCGAAACTCGCGCGGGAGAACACGAGCTGCGGATCACCTTCGCGGGGCGGTTGAACATCCTTTCCGCCGCAGGCGCGCCGAAGCTCTCTCCGCGCAACTTCAACCTGTTCGTGGGGATGCTCTGGCGCCTCGCGCTGGCGAGGCAGCTACGTCGAGAGATGCGCGCTTCCGCCTCGTCGGAGCGATACCGGCGCGAGTCGGAAGTGCGCGTGATGGTGGCGGACATCCCGATCAACGCGCACGTCATCGACGACAGGGCCTTCCTGCTCCTGCACCTCCCGGGAAGCGAAACCGGGCAGTCGTACGGGCTGGAGATCTCGAGCGAGGCCGCCGCCGCCTTCGGCGGGCCGGCCGCCACGGTCTCGGTGGCCGACGTCTACGCGGAGATCATCGAGCGATACACGCGGACCCACGTCCGCAGCGCGCGGGAGTATGCGGCCTCGCTCCTCGTGTTCGCGGCCGTCGCCAACATCAGGCCCACCTTCGACGACCTGCGGCTGGTCGACGACGGCCGTCCCGTCAAGCGCAACGTGAACGCGCTCCTCGACGCCCTCGGCAGAGAGGAATGGGCGAAGAACTACGACCGGAATCGCGAGCTCTGGAATGCGGTCGGGCCGAACGGCGAGGGGCTGCTCATGGAGGGTGTGTCCCGGCTGGCCTGCGACCTTCTGAAACACGCCTACTCCACCCGGAAGATCTACGACCTCCCGGGGCGGGTCGAGTGGCGTACCCAGTGGAACCCGAACATCGTGACGATCGATCGGGTGATCGAGGACCTTCTCTGACGCGGGTGAGCCATGACGCCGCGAAGCGATGAATGGTACGAACGGATGACGGGGCTCATGGAGGAGCACGTCTCGAAGCTCTCGGCAGATTACTGGGAATCGAGGCACGTGGTGGAGGAGAAGATGCGCCTGGCGCGCGTTGCTCGTAAGCAGGGGTACGGGGTGCTGGTGGAGCAGTTCCAGAGCTTCGTGGCCGACCAGGCCGGCACGCCGCGCCCGCGGCCGGGCACGTCGGATAACGCCGAGGTCGAGGAAGAGATTCACACCCGGCTGGGGTTGTGGCTGTGCTCCTACTTCCTCGGCTTTCCCCTCCCTCACCTCTGGGAGCCGGTGCGGCACCTGCAAAGCGTGCTGGAGGGCTACACCGGCAGCGACGCGCTGTACGCGAAGCTCGCCGGCGATGTCTACCGCGCGGAACGAAAGATCCGGGCGCGGGCATGCCATGAGGCGTCGGCGTGGAACATCGCCGAGAGCACGCGGGACGAGGTGCTGGTCCTGGCGTTCAGCCCCACGCTCCTCCTCCCCTACGAGGACCTGCCGATTCCCGAACCCCACGCCAAGTCCGGCTCCGCGCGGGCCGCGTTCGAGGTGAGCGTCAGCAAGCTGGCACGCCAGTATCTCCGCCTCCAGCTCTGGCTGTACCTGTCGGGTGGAAACCCGCACCTGTCGAGTGGAAACCCGCTACGCTACGCATTCCAGATCGAGGCGGCGGCGGCCGCGCTGAGGGAGCACCTGGGCCCGGAAGCCGACACGGCGGCACGCCGGGAAACCGTAGAGCGCCGCTTCCAGCTCATGGGGGGAACGGACGAAACCCTTCTCTATGCGATCCCCGACCACATGATGAGCAAAGACGTGTGGACGAGCTGCACGCTGGGGAAGGACGACGGAGCCGTGACCGACCGCCCCCAGAAGTTGCGTGAATCGACCCGGCGGTCCACCTGGATCCGCAGCCAGTACCTGGCTCTCGAACGCGAGAAGGTCTACACGCTCCTGTTCGAAGGAAAGGAAGCAAAGGAATCCGATAGCGTGCGCAGCGGGATTGCGACGCGGCGCGATGCGATCGAGGCACTTCTGGCTGCTGCTGCGAACGACCCGAATCAGACATCCGCAAACGGAAGCATACAATCCTGACCGCATCATTCACACAGCGCCGATTCGCGGCATCTTCGAGTTGCAGCACCGCCAACGAGGAGAGCCGATGACGGAAAACGCCCTGCCCCAGCGCTGCTTCGCAGTGCCGGGGCAGAGCATTTACCCAGGAGCGGGAGGCGGGCCTCGAACCCGCGACCCCGACGTGGATGGCAGATCACGACTGCGGGCGGCACGCCAACAGGAGGTCACCCCGAAGTGTCCGGACCGTTGGTGCCGTAGTCGCAGGTTGGACCCGCGCAGGGCCCCACCGTCACTGGCGTGGCGTCGTCCCGTCGCAACCGCCGATTTCGGAAAGGCAGATGCAATCCGCGATGTTGGTGCAGCTCACATAGCAGCTCTGCTCCCAGGAGCGGGTGAACGCGCGAGCGTGCACCGTTCCACCCGCCTTCGCGTCCACCGTGCTGACGTCGAACGACTCCACCTTCAGCACGTTCACGTCGAGACTGATCTTCTTCACGACAAACCTCCGTGATCCAGGGGAAAAACTCCGCAGCTCGAGGCTACGGGGGGATGGAACGCCGGCCGCTCGGGATCGGCGGCCGGCCGCGAACGGCAGTTCGGCAGCTACTGCCGGGCGAACTCGATCAGAACAGGCAGACGCAGTGGCCGGTGCAGATCCCGCGGACGTTCTGGCCGGGATACTTGAGTTCGCAGTACGCCTGGCACTCGTCGTCCGTCTCGCAGGCGATCGCCGCCCGGGGAGGCGCCGGCTTTCGACACTGCCTCCCGCGCCCCGAATCCCAGCGCGAGCACCACTGCCGCCAGGCATCCCGCCCTGCCGAGACTCGATCCGCGCATGGCCGCCGTCCGTATGGGAGATGGATAGGGCAAAAACACTTCTAAGGCGCAAATTACACTATATCGTTCAGCAGCACAACCCTTCACCATCTACGAGTGCGACAAATTATAACGTAATACGAGAGTATATACACACTCGAATCACCTGCGACCCGGTCGGCGGAATGCGGTGGGACCAGAGATTGGATGATCAGGAGACGGTGCCGACCGGCCAACCAAGCCCCGCACGGGAATCCGTACGGGGCTCACGGAATCCAGCAACACTCAGCCCGCTATCTGGGTGTGCCGGAAAGAAAAGAGACCCCGCAGGACAATGCCTGCGGGGCCTCTCGACCGAGGAGCGGGAGACGGGACTCGAACCCGCGACATTCAGCTTGGAAGGCTGACGCTCTACCAACTGAGCTACTCCCGCCCATTCCCGCCCCCGCGGAGCGTGGACGGCCCGTAAAGCTAGCACAATCGAGGGTTTACCACAATCCGGCAGGAGAGCCGCCTGTCGGAATCGAACCGACGACCTTCGCATTACAAGTGCGGTGCTCTGCCAACTGAGCTAAGGCGGCGTTTCCGGCCTCGCGCCCGCCGGGGCGAGCGCAAGGCGGGGAAAATAACGGTTTCCGCCGCCCGCTTCCACCCCTTCGGCCGCGGGTGCGCTCGCGCCGCGGCCGCCGGCATCGCCGGGATCATCCCGCAGACGACGGAAGGGGGACGGCGCGCCCCCCGCGCCGCCCCCTTCCTGGACCGCGAGCGGACCGCACTCACGGCTTCTGCTTCTTCCGCCCCTTCGTTACGGTGAGCGTGGGATCGGCGACGGTGAGGGTGCCCATCTCGCGCTCGATGCTGGCGAACGGGCTGAAGATGAATTGCACCTCGTTCGTCGTCAGGTCGGTCGAGCTCCCCCACAGGATCCCGCCGAGGAAGACGGTGCCGTCGGTGTTGAGCCCGAACACCGGCGAGCCGCTGTCGCCGCCCGCCACGAACGCGCCCACCAGGCTCTGGCAGAGCTGCGTGATGTACGAGTCGGTCACGCTCACGTTCTCACAGGTGGCCACCACCTTCCCCTGCGTCCATCCCGTCGTCCGGCCGACCTTGTTCAGCGTCTGCCCCATCACCGGGGTGGCCTGCGTCCCCGCGATGCGGTAGTTGGGCGACGTGGGGTTGATCACCAGGGTCGCGGAGTCGTCCTCGAGCTGCGTGGCGTTCAGCACCTGGGTGCGGGCGATCAGGCCCAGCGTGAAGCGCTGCCCGGCGCCGTACTTCGCGCGCGACGCGTCGCTGTAGCGGCACAGGCGCGCGAGCGGGCAATCGGCGGTGGACGCGTAGGTCGGGTCGTCGACCTCGTGGGCCACGTAGTTGTCGGGGCTGGCCAGGAGCCCGCGCGTGGACTGGTAGTAGTCGGTCGGCGTGTCGGTGCCGCCCTGCACGTTGCTGCAGTGCGAGTTGGTGATGAACGACTCTTCGTTCCCGCGGAGGGCGTTGAAGCCGATGGTGCACACCAGCACCAGCGGGCTGGCGGGAAGGGGGAAGAACTGGATCTGCAGCCCTCCGAACGGCGGGCGGATCTTGTCGCGCAGCCCGGCCAGCTGCCGCACCGGCCCGCGGATCTGCAGCACCGTGGCCGCCGCGGGCACGTCGAGCGAGGCCAGCGTCCCCGCGATGCTGGTCAGCACCGACGCATCCACGCCGGTGAAGCGCAGCCGGTTGCGCCCCTCGTCCAGGTCCGTCGACACCGCGCCGGCCACGGCGAGCACCCGTGGCCACGCGCGCTGGTACCACGCGTCCAGCTGGAGATAGTCGTACTGCGCCTGCCGCACCTTGAGGTCGCCGGCGGACCAGCCGAAGCTGGAGAGGAAGCCGGCCAGCGCCTGCGCAGCCACGGTGCGCTGCGCGGGATCGGTCAGCCAGACGGTAGGAGATCCGGTGTCGTCGATGAAGTAGCCGCCGAAACCGGGGACCACCTGGGCCACGGCCAGCTGGTCGGGCGTGGGATCGGCCGACACCTGGCCCAAGGTGGCCGAGGCGGACGGGCGCGAGGGCGACGCCGGTCCGGGCGCCACCGGGTCCGGGCGGTCGCAGGCACCGGCGGCGATGATCAGCAGCGGGAGCAGCAAGCGGCGCATGAAAGCCTCCTCCACGATGGTTTGCGGGCGGCGCGCCGCGAGCGACCGTCGCCGCGCGCACCGCCGTTCGCTCGCCGGAGAGCCGCATCCACCCCGCACGAGCCGCCACCACGAAGAGCAACGGGCACGCCCCGCTCCGAGCACGATTCTCACGCAAACATCCGAGGCGGATCACATCTCCCAAGTGATTGTGATCCAGAGACATCCATTCGAGGCAACGCAGAGCGGAAGAGACCGGCATCCCAAGTACGACACAATTAATCTACTAAAAATGTGCAGCCCCATAATGTACATTCACCAAAACGGTAGCAGATTCAGAATTCCTCGAAAAACTGCAGCCCCGCAGCGGAACGGCTGCGGGGCTGCGAAAGACGGCCATGTCGCCGCGTCACCAGGCTCGCGTGCAGGGCATGCGATAGATCCTTCGGCCTGCGAGCGACAGTGCAGACGCCGAGGACGTCTGGCCGGCCTCAGGATGACGTCAGCGCGGGGACCAGCGTTCGCGTCGACGCCCGACTTGGGCACTGGGCACTGGGCACTGGGCACTGGGCACTGGGCACTGGGCACTGGGCACTGGGCACTGGGCACTGGGCACTGGGCACTGGGCACTGGGCACTGGGCACTGGGCACTGGGCACTGGGCACTGGGC
>DASUYB010000136.1 GCA_036377595.1 Longimicrobium sp.
GAGGGGATCAACGTCAAGCCCGGCACCAGCAAGCGCGCCTGGGCCGACGCGCTGCGCGAGGACATCCGCCGCTTCAAGCAGGAGAAGGGGTGCGACCGGCTGGTGATGGTGTGGTGCGGCAGCACCGAGGTGTACATCAAGCCCGGCGCCGCGCACGCGAGCACCGAGGCCTTCGAGGCCGCGCTGGATGCCGACGACGACTCGATCGCGCCCAGCATGCTGTACGCGTACGCGGCGATCATGGAGGGTGTCCCCTACGCCAACGGCGCGCCCAACCTGTCGGTCGACTTCCCGGCCTTGGTGAAGCTGGCCGAGGAGCGCGGCGTGCCGATCGCCGGCAAGGACTTCAAGACCGGGCAGACGCTGATCAAGACGATCATCGCCCCCGGCCTGAAGGCGCGCATGCTGGGCCTCGACGGCTGGTTCAGCACCAACATCCTCGGCAACCGCGACGGCGAGGTGCTGGACGACCCGGAGAGCTTCAAGACGAAGGAAGAGTCGAAGCTCTCGGTGCTGGAGCACATCCTCCAGCCGGCGGCGTACCCGGACCTGTACAAGAACTTCTACCACAAGGTCCGCATCAACTACTACCCGCCGCGCGGCGACGCGAAGGAGGGGTGGGACAACATCGACATCCGCGGGTGGCTGGACTACCCGATGCAGATCAAGGTCGATTTCCTCTGCCGCGACAGCATCCTGGCCGCGCCGATCGTGCTCGACCTGGCGCTTTTCCTCGACCTCGCGCAGCGTTCGAGTCTTGGGGGGATCCAGGAGTGGCTCTCGTTCTACCTGAAGAGCCCGATGGCGGCCGAGGGGCTGTATCCCGAGCATGACCTGTTCATCCAGCAGATGAAGCTGAAGAACACGCTGCGCTGGCTGATGGGCGAGGAGCAGATCACCCACCTGGGCCTCGACTACTACCTCGAGGAGGCCGAGGCGCACGCGGGGATGCTGTAAGTGCCAAGTGCCCAGTGCCCAGTGCCAAGTGCCAAGTAGGAAGTGCTGAGTGCTGAGTGCTGAGTGCTGAGTGCTGAGTGCTGAGTGCTGAGTGCTGAGTGCTGAGTGCTGAGGAGATGGCCCTGCTTGCCGAGCGGCGAGCGGGGCCGTCTCTTTTGCGCTCGGTGCCGGCGCTGCGCCCTCTCCCTGGCGCTTCGCGCCTGTCCCTCCCCCAAAACCGACTGGGGGAGGGACCTGGGCTCGCTTCGCTCGCGGCTACTCAGCGCGGCCGCAGATTTCAGTTTTCTCCCCTCCCCTGCGCAGCGGGGGAGGGGCCGGGGGAGGGGGCCTGCCCGCGGCCGCGCGAATCCCCGCCGCCAGCGCGAATCTCCTCACCCCTACCTCTCCCGGTACGGGAGAGGTGGCGAGCCTAAGCGAGCCGGAGAGGGCGCGATGCCGAGGCGCGCTACGGTGCTCGCCTGACGTCGAGGGCTCCCGCTGCGCTATCCTGATCCTCATCTCCCGATACTCCACACCACCCGTGCCCCCCGACGACTTCCTCACCCTCGCGGCGCCCGCGGAGGCGCAGACGCGCGTGAAGGCGTCCGTCTTCCTCGCCTACGCGGCGCCCGTGGCGAGCGAGGAGGAGGCGCGCGCCGTCCTCGCCGCGCGCGAGAAGGCGATGTGGGACGCCACGCACCACTGCTCCGCGTGGCGCCTGCGCGGCGGCGTGTCGCGCGCGAACGACGCGGGCGAGCCGTCGGGGAGCGCGGGCGCGCCGATCCTCGCCGCGATTGAGGGCGCGGGGCTGGTCGACGCGATCGTCGTCGTGACGCGCTGGTACGGGGGGACGAAGCTGGGGGTGGGCGGGCTGATGCGCGCCTACGGGGAGGCCGCGGCGCTGGCGCTGGAGGCCGCGCCGCGGCGCGTGGGAACGGCTGCCGTGCGGCTGCGCGTGGCCTATCCCTACGCGCACACGGCGGCGGTGATGCGCGTGCTGGAGCGCGCCGGCGCCGCGGAGGTGGAGCACGGCTACGCGGAGTCGGGGGATTCGGGGATCGCGGAGTTCAGCGTTCCCGCGTCGGCCGAGGCGTTCGTGCGCGACGAGCTGCGCGAATCCACCGCGGGGGCGCTGGCGCCGGAGCGCGTGGGCGGGCGCGTGCTGTACCGGAACGCGGATTCGTGATCGGCGTATTCAGGGACACACGCGCCGCGGCACCGCCGCCGCGGGCGCGTTTTCTTCCGGCGCGACGCGCCGTTTCCCAGTCCGCACCGCCGCCCGCCGCAACCCGCGCGGCAGAGCTGTTCCCCGAGGTCGAAGCGCATGGATGGAGCCGTGTTAGCCGATCCGATCATGGAGCGCCTGCGCAGGCGCTATCCCATGTATCACGAGACGGCCTACCTCTTCCTCCTGGCCGCCCTCCACTACACCATCCAGCGCCTCGGCGAGGCGCGCCACATCTCGGGCCGCGAGCTGGCCGAGGGGTGCCGCGACCTGGCGCTGGAGCGCTACGGCCCCATGGCGCGCAGCGTGCTGGAATACTGGGGGATCCGCGGCACCCGCGACTTCGGCGAGATCGTGTTCGCGCTGGTGGAGCTGGGGATCCTGGTGAAGCAGGACAACGACTCGCTCGACGACTTCGACGGCGTGTTCTGCTTCTCCGACGCCTTCGAGCAGAACTACCCCTGGGCCTGCCCGCCCCGCATCGAAGAAGCCTGATCTCCATCTCCCTCCATCACCTCCGTACGCAATCGGCTCTCGTTGGAACACGCTTTGCGGCGACTTGCTCGTTTGTCCGAAGTGTGGGGGGCGTGAGGGCACGCCCGGGGCAGTGCTGACCGAAGAGGGGAGGGGACGCCATGCCGGACGAACGTGAGTTTCCGCAGTGCCTGAAGTGCAACCAGGGAATCCTGGTCCCGCTTTCCGACTACGGGCGCGACGGGGCGCCCATCACCTACAAGGCCTGGGTCTGCACCAATCCCGAGTGCGGGTTCAACATCCGCATCGACAACGGCGAGATCAGCTACGGCCGCACCATCGGGCAGAGCTTCAAGTAGCGCCGTAGCCCGCAGCCGACCCTGACCGGCAGTGCCCACGGCGGACCCTCCGCCGTGGGCCTCGCGCTTCCGGACCCGCCGCATCATGCCGAACCGGCACTCTTTTCCTCGTCACCGCCCCGCGTTCTTCGCGCGCGAGACCGTTCCCGTGCTCACCGCCGACGAGATGCGCGCGTGGGACCGCCACGCCATCGACGAGGCCGGCGTTCCCGAGCGGGTGCTGATGGAAAGCGCCGGCCGTGGCGTCGCCTCCGTCATCCAGCGTCTCCACCCCGACGGCCGCGTGCTCGTCCTCTGCGGCAGCGGCAACAACGGGGGAGACGGGCTCGTCGCCGCGCGGACGCTCGGCGCGTGGGGCCGCGACGTGCGCGTGATCGCCGCCGGTTCGCGCCCGCCGGAAGACGCGCTGCGGCATGGGTGGGAGATGGAGATCGGTTCGCTCGACGATCTCGACGCGGAGATCGCGGCCGCGGACGTGCTGGTCGACGCGCTGCTGGGGACGGGATCGACGGGCGCCCCGCGCGCGCCGTACAACCGCGTGATCGCCGCGATGAACGGGGCGGGGAAGCCGGTCATCGCCGTCGACGGTCCGTCGGGGATCGACTTCACCACCGGCGCGGCCGCGGGCGAGGTTGTCCATGCGGACGTGACGGTGACGTTCGGCGCGCCCAAGCGGGGGCTGCTCCTCTTCCCCGGACGCCAGCACGCGGGCCGCATCGTCTGCGTGGAGATCGGGTTCGATCCGCTCGCCCGCGGCCACCGCGCGCAGCTCATCACCCCCGCCTGGGCAATGAAGCATCTCCCGCCCGTTCCGCCTGACGCGCACAAGGGGGAGATGGGGCGCGTGGTGATCGTGGCCGGGCGGGAGGGGATGGCCGGCGCGTCCGTGCTCGCGGGGATGGGCGCCCTGCGCGCGGGCGCGGGGATGGCCGTGCTCGTTGCCCCCGAGGCCAACCGCAGGATCATCCAGACGGCGATCCCCGAGGCGCTGTACGAGGACCGCGCCTCCGTCGCCGACGACGTGTTCGCGAAGGCGGACGCCATCGTGGCCGGGCCGGGGATGGGGACCGACGACGAGGCGGCGGAGCTGCTGGGCCGGATCATCGACGTTGCGGACTGCCCGCTCCTTTTCGACGCGGACGCCACCACGCTGCTCGCCACCCACGACCGCCTCGCTGAAGCCGTCCGCCAGCCGCTCCTGCTGACACCGCACCCCGGCGAAGCCTCGCGGCTGCTGGACCGGCCGACGAAGAAGATCACCGCCGATCCGTTCGATGCCGCGCTCGACCTGGCGGACCGATTCGGGTGCGCCGCGCTGCTGAAGGGCGCGCCGTCGCTGGTGGCGTCGGGTGCCGAGCCGGTGCTGGTGAGCGTCGCAGGCCACAGCGGCATCGCCACCGGCGGGATGGGCGACACGCTGAGCGGCGTCACCGGCGCGTTCCTCGCGCTCTGCCGCGATCCGCGCGTGGCCGCGGGGCTGGGATTGTGGTACTGCGGCCGCGCCGCGGAGATCGCCGGCCGCGGCCGCGGCCTCATCCCCCGCGACGTCTCCTCCGCCGTCCCCCAAGCGCTGCTGGAGGCGCCGTCCACCGAGAGCGAGCTCGCCCTCCCCGCGCTGACGCTGGATCTGCACGCGGCGTACTGACGGCGGGGATCGTCGGATGTCGAGGGGACGGGGCGGATAAATCCGCGGCTACAACGACACGAAGTCCGCCTTCGCGGACTACAGGCTTCGGCTCGGACGCGATGTCGGTTCTCGCATCCAGCATCCTCGCGAGGCGGTCCCGATCCTGAGATTCTGTCCCGCGCGCCGAGGGTGCGGTGGCACCATCGGTTGTAGTCCGCGAAGGCGGACTTCGTGTGGTTGTTGCTGCGGATTCATCCGCCCCTCCTTTCCTCATCCGTCTACTTCCGCGCACCTTCTCCGTCGTTGACTTGGGGGGCCGCGAACGGTACGTTCCGCCCGCTTTCCGGCTGCATATATCTCCAACGAACCCAACGCATTCCGGGCAGATACATGGCAACGATCCAGCAGGTCCGCGCCCGCGAGATCCTCGACTCGCGCGGCAATCCCACCGTGGAGGCCGACGTCGTCCTCTCCAGCGGCGCCGTCGGCCGCGCGGCGGTGCCCAGCGGCGCCAGCACCGGCGAGCACGAGGCGGTGGAGCTGCGCGACGGCGACAAGGGGCGCTACCTGGGCAAGGGCGTGCGCAACGCCGTGGCCAACGCCAACGGCGAGATCGCCGACGCGCTGGCCGGCCGCGACGCCTACGACCAGGTGGGGCTGGACCGCGCGATGCTGGAGCTGGACGGCACGCCCAACAAGGGCCGGCTCGGCGCCAACGCCATCCTCGCCGTCTCCCTGGCCGCCGCCCGCGCCGCCGCGGCCGACTGCGGCCTCCCGCTCTACCGCTACCTCGGCGGCCCGCTGGCGAACGTCCTCCCCGTCCCCATGATGAACATCCTGAACGGAGGGGCGCACGCGGCCAACAACGTGGACTTCCAGGAGTTCATGGTGATGCCCGTCGGCGCCACCTCGTTCGGCGAGGGGCTGCGGATGGGGACGGAGATCTTCCATTCGCTCAAGAAGGTCCTGTCGTCGCAGAAGAAGAGCACGTCCGTGGGCGACGAGGGCGGCTTCGCGCCGGACCTGGCGACGAACGAGGAGGCGCTGGAGGTGATCCTCCAGGCCGTGGACCAGGCCGGCTACCGCATGGGCGAGGACATCGTGCTCGCGCTCGACGTGGCCGCGAGCGAGCTGTATCGCGACGGCGCGTACGTCTTCCACAAGAGCACGGGCGAGCGGAAGAGCCCGGCGGAGATGGTGGAGTTCTACCGCGGCTGGACGCAGCGCTATCCCATCCGCTCCATCGAGGACGGGCTGGCCGAGGACGACTGGGACGGGTGGAAGCAGCTCACCGACGCGCTGGGGGAGACGACGCAGCTGGTGGGCGACGACCTGTTCGTCACCAACACCCAGCGACTGGCGCGGGGGATCGAGCAGGGCGTGGCCAACGCCATCCTGGTGAAGGTGAACCAGATCGGCACGCTCACCGAGACGCTCGAGTCGATCGAGATGGCGCGGAAGGCCGGCTACAACGCCGTAATGAGCCACCGCTCGGGCGAGACCGAGGACACCTTCATCGCCGACCTGGCCGTCGCGACCGGCGTGGGGCAGATCAAGACGGGGAGCGCCAGCCGCACCGACCGCGTGGCCAAGTACAACCAGCTCCTGCGCATCGAGGAGGAGCTGGGCGCGGCGGCGCGGTACCCGGGCAGAGGGCTGTGGCGCTGAGGCCGAAGGGCCGGCACCTGCTGGCGGGCGCCGTGCTGGCCGCGGCGCTCTGGTTCGCTGTGTGGGGCGGCGAGTTCAGCGCGTTCGACCTGGCGCGGGTGAAGCGGCAGCGGCAGGCGGCGCAGGATTCGGCCGCCGCCTGGCGCCGCGAGGCCGCCGGCCTTCGCGCCCAGGCGAAGCGGCTGGAGGGCGATCCGGCGACGATCGAGCGTGTCGCCCGCGAGCGCTTCGGGATGATCAAGGAGGGCGAGACGCTGTACCGCTTCGTCCCCGTCGACTCGCCGTCGGCGGGGGCGGAAGAGGGCGCCAAGCCTTGACCCGCGGCGCGGAAATGCTTACATTTGCTGTTCAATGACGCGGGGTGGAGCAGCCTGGTAGCTCGTCGGGCTCATAACCCGAAGGTCGCGGGTTCGAATCCCGCCCCCGCTACTGTCGCGAAGGCCGGTCTTCGGGCCGGCCTTCTGCGTGGCAGGGTAGCTCAGCCGGTTAGAGCGTACGACTCATAATCGTAAGGTCGGGGGTTCGAGTCCCCCCCCTGCTACTACTTACAAGCGAAGGCCCCGCAACGGTTACGTTGCGGGGCCTTTGCTGTGTTCGGGCCCGGTGTCAACCGCAGTGACAGGGGACCTGGCAGTCTTGCGGCGCAATTTGAATTCCCGCTCGCCGGAGAAGTGTCTGGCGGCCCGGCCTCGGGAAGTCCGTACTCACGATAACCACACCGTTTATCCGCCGGTGACGCTATCTCGGCCGTTACCCTTGCGTCCCCGCAGGTCACGGACTATATACAACCGTATGGTTGTAGATCTGGAACCGGCCGAGGTGGACCTGCTCTTCCACGCCCTCTCCGACGCGACCCGGCGCGACATCGTGCGTCGCACCATGGAAGAGTCGTTCTCGGTCTCGACCTTGGCCCGCGACTACCCGATGAGCTTCGCGGCGGTGCAGAAGCACGTCGCCGTCCTGGAGAGGGCGGGACTCGTGACCAAACAACGACGGGGCCGGGAGCACCTGGTGGCGGGCAACGCCGCCGCCCTGCGTGCCGCCCATGACGCCCTGGACCGACTCGAACTGCTCTGGCGTGAGCGCGTCGCCCGGATGGACGACCTGCTCGCCACTGACCCCGACTCCCGGGAGAAGACATGCCGGTAACCAGCGTAACCCAGGACGCCGAGAGGCTGACGATGACCGTCGTCGCCGAGTTCGACGCGGCGCTTCCGCGAGTGTGGCAGCTCTACGCCGACCCTCGTCAGCTCGAGCAGTGGTGGAACCCGCCGGAGTTCCCGCTCACCGTCGTCGAGCACGACCTGTCCGTCGGCGGGTACGTTCGCGCCCAGGTCATTGGTCCGGGCGGCGAGAAGGTCCACGCCTACTGGCGCATCACCGCCGTGGAAGCCCCGCGCAGCATGGCGTGGGAGGACGGCTTCCTGAACGACCAGGGCGAACCCGACCCCAACATGCCGCTCAACACCATGCTGGTTACGCTCTCCGACCGCGCCGGCGGTGGCACCGTCATGACGCTGGTGACCACCTTCGCCTCCGTCGAGAGCATGGAGATGCACGTGGAGATGCCCCTCGAGGCTCAGCTCATCCAGATGGTCGGCCAAGCCGAGGCGCTGCTCAGCTGAACCTGGTCCTGACGCGCTCCTGCAGCTCGCCGTCGAGATAGAGGTCGACCTTCTCGTTGTAGAAGCACGCGATCTTCTGGCACTCCGGCAGCGGCGAGCGGTAGATCCAGACGAAGTCGGAGTACGTCATGTCGCCCACCTGCAGGTCCCAGTAGGTGGCGGTGCCCTGGTAGGGGCACTGCGTCTCCGACGCCGACGGCGTGGTCGAGCTTCACGTCGGTGATCGGCAGGTAGTAGCGCGGCGGCAGCCCCGTCTCGAAGAGGATCCGCGGCTGACGCGACTCCGCGAGGGTCACGCCGCCGACCTCGATCGCACGTCTCCGCCGCATCCAGCTACGGCTGCCCCTCCACGGGCGAGCTCGATTCCTGGCACATCCGCCTCCCGGGATCGCCGAGACGGTCTGCTCGGTCTCCCCCATCCCGGCCAACTACAGAGTCATCTCCTCCGGAAGCGCTACTTATACCAACTCCGGGTGAAGTATTGGTGCGACCCAGCCAATCCCGTGCTGCCGCGATGATAGATCCTTCGGCCTGCAAACGCTTGCACAGACGCTGATTACGGTCTGGCCGGCCTCAGGATGACGTCAGCGTGGGATCGGTGCGAGTGCATCAACTCAATTGCCGGAGTTGATTTACTGTCCCGGATCGGGGTTCAACACCCGAAAGATCCAGCGGGTGTAGCGCGGGCGAGGAAGCGGTCCGCGTGAACGCCCCCGCGCTGCGGCTCTGGCGGGGGCGTTCGTCACGCCGGCATGCCGGATCGTCACTGGCGCGTCATGCGCGTCAAGGGGCCTTCTGGCGCTCGGAGGGCGGTCTTCCTGCAGCATCAGGCTCTGGAACCGGCGATCGGCGCGGGTGATCGCCACCAACGGTGAACCGGCGGGGGTGATTCCACTCCCGCGATCACACCATTTCGTCGCACGCGTGACCCGGCGGTGACGGAGATCGCGTGTTCCGCGTCAAATGTTGCACACCGGACGGAGGGCACGTATCTTCCCGTCGCTTGCCGTGCCGGATCGCCGGGTCCTTCGCCCCAGGAGCGGTGCATGGTCCTCTGCCGGAAGTGCGCGCACACCACACGACTGAGGATGCTCAGCTGCCCGCGCTGCGGCTACGCGCTCCCCTACTGGCGGTCGAAGCGGTGGCGGATGCGCGTGGACCCGGCGGGGGTGACCTCGGGGAAGGAGTGCCCGCGCTGTGGCAGACCGACCAAGCGCCGGCCCTCGCCCGGCTGGGTGAAGCCGATCCGCGCGCTGTCGCTGCACCACTGCAGCTATCGCACGTGCGACGGCTGCGGCTGGCACGGCGTGGCCTTCCACGCCCGCTCCTCGCACCGACGGGCGGAGCGCGCCGCGGAAGGCTGATCTCCGTCGCGAAGAACGAAGAAGCGGGGCCGCCGGTGCATCCGGCGGCCCCGCTTCTTTCTCTCTTCCCGCGTCTCGGGCCGTCAGTCGGGGAGGCGGATGTTCAGGATCGAGCGGGTGGCGCCGGCCTGCACCTGCAGCGAGACGATGTCGCCGGGGCGCTTGCGGGCCATCGCCGCGCGGAAGGCGGCCACGTCGTTCACCGCCTGGCCGTCGACGGCCAGGATGCGCATCTCCTCCTGGATGCCGGCGCGGCTGGCGGGGCCGTACGGCTGCACGCCGGTCACGATCACCCCGCCGTTGCCGGCGTAGCCCTGCCGCCGCGCGATGTCGGGCGTGAGCGGGCCCACGGCCACGCCGAGCTTGCTGGCGCCGTTGTCGGTCGCCGCGGGCTGCGGCGTGCTTGCCGCCACGCGCTGCGACGGGTCGGTCTGCGCTTGGATCAGCGTGACCTTCACCTGCCGGCGGTTGCCGTAGCGGATCACGTCGAGCGTCACCTGGTCGCCCGGGTGGTAGCCGGCGATCACGCGCTGGAACTGGCCCACGCGCTGGATCGGCTTCCCGTCCACCGCCACGATCACGTCGCCCTGGCGCATCCCGGCGCGCTCGGCGGGCGAGCTGGCGGTGAAGTCCTGCGCCACCACCCCCTCGATGCGCTGGAGCCTGTAGACCTCGGCGTCCTCGGGGGTGACCTCGGTGATCTGCACGCCCAGCGCGGGGCGGCGCACCGCGTGGTAGCGGATCAGGTCGTCGGAGATGCGGCGCGCCAGGTCGACCGGCACGGCGAACCCGTATCCCGAGTAATAGCCGGTGCGCGAGGCGATGGCGCTGTTCACGCCGACCACCTCGCCGCGGAGGTTGACGAGCGGGCCGCCCGAGTTGCCGGGGTTGATGGGCGCGTCGGTCTGGATGAAGTCCTCGATGGCCCAGCGGCTCCCCGAGGTCTGGCCGATGATCCCCAGCCCCCGCCCCTTGGCGCTGATGATCCCCGAGGTGACGGTGGTCCCCAGGTCCAGCGGGTTGCCGATGGCCAGCACCCACTCGCCGATGCGGGCGGTCTCGGAGCTCCCCAGGCGCACGGTGGGAAGGCCGCGCGCGTCGACCTTGATCACCGCGATGTCGGTCAGCGGGTCGCGGCCCACCACGGTGGCGCGCAGGTGCCGGTTGTCCTGCAGCACCACGTCGATCTTGTCGGCGTCGGCCACCACGTGGTTGTTGGTCAGGATGTAGCCGTCGGCCGAGATGATGAAGCCCGAGCCGCGGCCCTCCTGCGGCGCGTTCTGGTCGGGCATGCGGAACTGCGGGAACATGCGCCGGAAGTCGTCGGCCTCCGGCCCCTCCTCGCCGCCATCGCCGCCGCCGCGCGGGCGCCGCTCGGTGTCGATGGAGACCACCGCGGGCGTGACGCTCTCGGCGATGGAGATGAAGGCGTCGCTGAGGTCGGCCACCGGCTTGACGTCGGTGCGGCTGGGGGCCTGCTGCAGCACGGCGGCGTGGCCGCCGGCGGTCAGGTCCAGCCCCGAGGCCAGCAGCACCCCGCCGGTAAAGGCAACGGCGGTGGCGGCGATCAGCGTAATCCTGGTGCGCACTGGATCGGGCATGGGGGTGTGATTCGGGTTGTGCGGGATGGGTGATGCTAATCCTCCACCCATAAAAGTGCCTGCGCGGCAGCGACTTCGGTAGGGGGTCGGATTAGATGGGGATTAGCCGCCCCGGGAGATCCGGCTTCCGTGCGGCCCGCCGCCATGAGACCCTCACCCGAAAAAGTGAAGAGCCGAGACAAAACTGCCGTCTCGGCTCTTCACTTTTTCGACCTCTCCCGACAGCAGGAGAGGTGAACAGCAACTGCAACTCAGCGCGGCGAGCCTCATTGGGGACGATATGCCACCCGCGACGGATCAACTCTTCGCGCTGAGTTCTCCCCTCCCCTGCGCAGCGGGGGAGGGGCCGGGGGAGGGGGCCAGCCGCGGCGGCACGAATCCCAGTCTTTCGCAACGCGGCCGCCCCAGCGCTGAGTTTCTCCTTCCGTGGTTTCGGAGGACACGAAAAACGGCCCCGCCTCCGGAACCCGGAGGCGGGGCCGTTCCCCCATCCGTCGACCGACGCGGACCGCGGCGGCGGCTACTTGTTGTCGTCCACGATCTCGTAGTCGGCCTCGACCACGTCGTCCTGGGCGCGGCCGCCGGCCTGCGCGGTGGCGTCGCCCTCGAAGCCCGCGCCCGCGGTGGCGCCGCCGGTGAAGCCGGCGTCGGCGCCGCCCGCGTCCGCCTGCTGCTGCGACGCGTAGATCTGCGCGCCGGCCGAGCTGTAGGCCTGCTGCAGCGCCTCGGTGGCGCTGCGCACCTCGCCCACGTCGTCCTGCTTCAGCGCCTTGCGCGCGCGCTCCAGCGCCTCGTCGAGCGCGGTGCGGGTGGACTGGTCGAGCTTCTCCTCCCACTCCTTCTTGTTCTTCTCCACCTCGTAGACCATCGAGTCCAGCCGGTTGCGCGCCTCCACCTGCTCGCGGCGCTGCTTGTCCTCGCCGGCGTGGCTCTCGGCGTCCTTCACCATCCGGTCGATCTCCGAGTCCGACAGCCCGCTGCTGGCCTCGATGCGGATCTTCTGCTCCTTGCCGGTGGCCCGGTCCTTGGCGGAGACGTGCAGGATGCCGTTGGCGTCGATGTCGAACGTCACCTCCACCTGCGGCATGCCGCGCGGCGCCGGCGGGATGCCGGTGAGCTGGAACTTGCCGATGGTCTTGTTATACATCGCCAGCTCGCGCTCGCCCTGCAGCACGTGGATCTCCACCGTGGTCTGGTTGTCCTCGGCGGTCGAGAACACCTCGCTCTTCTTGGTGGGGATGGTGGTGTTGCGCTCGATCAGCTTGGTGAACACGCCGCCCAGCGTCTCGATCCCCAGCGACAGCGGGGTCACGTCCAGCAGCAGCACGTCCTTCACGTCGCCGGCCAGCACGCCGCCCTGGATGGCCGCGCCCACGGCCACCACCTCGTCGGGGTTCACGCCGCGGTGCGGGTCCTTGCCGAAGAAGGCCTTCACCACCTCCTGGATCTTGGGGATGCGGGTGCTGCCGCCCACCAGGATCACCTCGTCGATGTCGCCCGGCTTGAGCCCCGCGTCGTCGAGCGCCTTCTGCATGGGCGGGATGGTGCGCTGCACCAGGTCGTCCACCAGCTGCTCGAACTTGGCGCGGGTCAGCGTCACGTTCAGGTGCTTGGGCCCCTCCTGCGTGGCGGTGATGAAGGGAAGGTTGATGTCGGTCGACGCGGTGGTCGACAGCTCCATCTTGGCCTTCTCCGCCGCCTCCTTCAGGCGCTGCAGCGCCATGGGGTCCTTGGAGAGGTCGATCCCCTGGTCCTTCTTGAACTCGTCCACCAGCCACTCGATCACGCGCTGGTCGAAGTCGTCGCCGCCCAGGTGGGTGTCGCCGTTGGTGGCCTTCACCTCGAAGACGCCCTCGCCCAGCTCCAGGATGGAGATGTCGTAGGTGCCGCCGCCCAGGTCGTACACGGCGATCTTCTCGTCCTTCTTCTTGTCGAGCCCGTAGGCCAGCGCGGCCGCGGTGGGCTCGTTGATGATGCGCAGCACCTCGAGCCCGGCGATCTTGCCGGCGTCCTTGGTGGCCTGCCGCTGCGCGTCGTTGAAGTAGGCCGGCACGGTGATGACCGCCTGGGTCACCGTCTGCCCCAGGTAGTCCTCGGCGGTCTGCTTCATCTTCTGCAGGATCATCGCCGAGATCTCGGGCGGGCTGAACGCCTTGTCGCCCGCGTTGGGCACCTTCACCATCGCCAGCCCGTTGGGGCCGGAGATGACCTCGTAGGGAACGATCTTCTCCTCGCTCTTCACCTCGGACTCCTTGCGTCCCATGAAGCGCTTGATGGAGAAGATGGTGTTCTTGGGGTTGGTGATGGCCTGGCGGCGGGCCACCTGGCCCACCAGGCGCTCGCCGTCCTTGGTGAACGCCACCACCGACGGGGTGGTGCGCCCGCCCTCGGCGTTGGGGATGACGACCGGGTCGCCGCCCTCCATGACGGCGACCACGGAGTTCGTGGTCCCCAGGTCGATCCCAATGACCTTGGCCATGGGTGCTCCTTCTTTCGGATGATCGAGAATCGTTGCTCAGGACACGCCCGCGCGGGTTGGTCGCGGTGCGCGGGCGTGCTATGCCGGAGTGGAGAAGAGCAACGCATATGCCAAGTGTTTGTGCCCGTTTTCCTGCGATTCCGACAGCAATTCCACCCTCGTCCCGCCATTTCGGCGGTGCCTGTCACCGGGTCCCGATGCGACGAGCGGCGCCCCTCCCGGAGCGCCTCTCGTCTTCATCCCCCAGCCATCCCCGGACCTCACGCGGAGACGCGGAGACGCGGAGGTGCTCGTCCGCTCCTCCGCGTCTCCGCGCCTCCGCGTGAGAATCTCCCGTTCTTCGCGAACGAGGGATCAGGTGCCGGATCCGTCGCCAGGCGAGGTGCGGCCGCGGAATCCCTTGAGGAGCCGCTCGATCTCCTGCCGCAGGGCGAGGTCGGCCTCGGCGTGGGCGCGCGCCTCGTCGGCGTAGTGGCGCGCCGCCTCGGCGTACTGGCGGGCGCGCTCGGCCTCGCGGCGGGCCGTCTCGGCGATCACCCGCAGCTCCTCCGCGGCGATGCGCGCCGACTCGCCCTCCTCGCGCGAGTGCTCGCTCTCGACGCGCCTCTTCTCGGCGGCCTCGCGCTCTTCCTCGCGGTGCACGCGCTCGACCTCGGCCGAGGTGCGCACCTGTTCGGCGATCTCGCGCTGCTGGTCGCGCGCGTCCGGGCCCGGCTGCGCCGCCACGCGCCTGCGCGCCGGGTCAGCCATCGCCGCTTCCCCCGTCGACCGCCGCCCCGGCGGGCGCCCCGCCATCGCCCGCGGACGGCACGACGCCGTCGCGCCACTCCTCCATCACCAGCACGGCGCCGCGGATCTCGCGGTCGCCGCCCAGGAAGGGGGTGGCCGCCACCCGGCAGCGGATGGGGCGGCCGCGGCGGTTCACCGCGTCGAGCACCAGCTCCTCGTACTCGCTCTTCCCCTCGATGCAGGCACGGATCGGCCCCTTCAGCCGCTCCACGGGAAGGCCGATGTCGAGGTTCTGGAAGGCGTGCCCGTCGACCTCGTCGGCCCTGAGCCCCCACAGGTCCTCGGCCTTGCGGTTCCACACGCGGATGTCGAGCTGCCGGTCGAGCACCACCACCGCGGCGCGCAGCGAGGTGAGGATGGAGGCCATGTACGCGTTGACGTTGTTCAGCTCGCCGGTGCGGCGGTTGAGCTCGTCGTTGATGGTCTCCAGCTCCTCGTTGGTGGACTGGAGCTCCTCGTTCATGGTCTCCAGCTCCTCGTTGGTCGACTGGAGCTCCTCGTTGGTGGTCTCCAGCTCCTCGATGGTGCTCTGCAGCTCCTCGTTGGTGGTCTCGAGCTCCTCGTTGGTGCTCTGCAGCTCCTCGAAGGCGGTCTCGAGCTCCTGGTTGGTCTCCTGCAGCTCGGCCTGCAGCCGCTGGTAGCCGGTGACGTCGACGAAGGCGATGCTCACCCCCAGCGGCTCGCGGTCGTCGCCCGCCAGCGGCGCCACGTGCACGTCGAAGTGGTGCAGCTCGCCGTCGGGAAGCGGGTACTCCACGTTGTTCAGCACCACCGGCCGGCGGTCGGACTGCACCTGCTCGATGCGCGAGCGCAGCTCCACCGGGCGGTACGACACGGTGAGGTCCTGCAGCGGCCGCCCCTCGTCTTCGGTTCCCAGCCCGAACAGCGCGCGTGCGTTCGCGTTGGCCAGCGCCACCGCGCCGCGCGCGTCGACCACGATCTGCGCCGCGGGATGGGCGTCGAGCGCGGCGGCGCGCAGGTGAAGGGCGCGCGTCAGCCTCTCGTTCCCGTCGTTGCGAGCCGCCTGGCCCATCAGCAGCAGCCGCTCGCGGAAGTTGGTGCGGGGGACCTTGGCGAAGAGCCGCGCCTTCAGGTTCAGCGGGGTGAAGAGCGCCGCGTGGCTGCGCAGCATCTCGGCCTTCCCCAGGAAGAGCAGGCCGCCGTCGTTCAGCGCGAAGTGGAAGCGGTTGACGATGCGCGTCTGGATCTCGGCGGTGAAGTACATCAGCGTGTTGCGCGACACCAGCAGGTCCAGGTGGCTGATGGGCGCGTCGCGCACCAGGTCGTGCCGGCCGAAGATCACCAGCCGCCGCAGGTCGGCGCGGAAGGCGTAGCCGTCGCCGGAAGGCTCGAAGTACCGGGCCCGCAGGTCGGGCGGCACCGCCTCGAGGACGCGCGGCGCGTAGGTGGCCACCCGCGCCTGCGCCAGCGCCTCGTCGTCGGCGTCGGTGGCGTAGATCTTCACCTGGTCGCGGAAGCGGTCCAGCCCCAGCGCCTCGGCCAGCACGATGGCCAGCGTGTAGGTCTCCTCGCCGCTGGCGCACCCGGCGCTCCACACGCGGAAGGGCTCGCTGGGGCGCTTGCGGGCGATCAGCGCCGGCAGGTGCTCGCGCACCAGCACGTCCCACGCCTCGGGGTCGCGGAAGAAGCCGGTGACGTTGATGAGGATGGTGTTGAAGAGCGCGGTGAACTCTTCGGGGTGCGCCTCGAGGTAGGTGCGGTACGCGGCGTAGTCGTCCACGCCCACCTCGCCCATGCGCTTGCGCACGCGGCGGCCCAGGGTGGAGCGCTTGTAGCCGGTGAAGTCGAACCCGCGGTCGTCGCGCAGGAACTCGAGCAGCGCCTCGAAGGCTTCGTCGGAGGACCGCGTCATGGCGTCAGGTCGGGACGGTGACGAGGGTGGACAGGAGCCGCGCCATGGCCCGGGGGGGCAGCACGTGCGCCACGCCGCCGGTGGCGATGGCGGCGGCGGGCATCCCGTAGTACCCGGCGGTGGCGGCGTCCTGCGCCAGCACCGTGCCGCCGCCGTCGGCCACCGCCCGCACGCCGCGCGAGCCGTCCATGCCCATCCCGCTCAGCACCGCGGCCACGGCGCGCCGTCCGCAGTAGTCGGCCAGCGAGGCGAAGAGCGGGTCGGCCGAGGGGCGGGTGTGGTGCTCGGGCGGCGTGTCGGCCAGCGCCAGCCGGCCGTCGGCACCGACCACCAGGTGGCGGTCGGGCGGGGCCACGTACACGTGCCCGCTCTGCGGCGCCTCTCCCGCGGCGGCCTGTGTCACCGGGAGCGCCGACGAGCGCGCCAGGACCTCGGCCAGGTGGCTGATGCGGTGGGGCTCGATGTGCAGCACCACCAGCACCGCGCCGGGAAAGTCGTCGGGGAGCTCGCGCAGCAGTTCGGAAAGCGCGGGAATCCCCCCCGCCGAGGCGGCGACCGCCACCAGCGGCGGCGAGGGCGGGGAGGGAGCGGGGGCGGACATGGTTCAGTGGCGCAGCCGCGGCGGCGTACGAGTGCTGTACGGCGCAATATCCGCGCGCCGCTCATGCGGTGTCAACCTGCGGCGCGGGCGGCGCGGCGATGGCATTCGGTCCGCCCCCCCCCCCCCGTGCTGGAGCAGGTGCAGCTCCCGGCGCGCTTCGGCCAGCAGCCACGCACGATACGCCACCTGCCGGCGGGCCACCCAGAGCGCGACCCGCACCTGCTCGCGGAGCGCTGCCGCCTCCATGCGCGCGATGGCGCCGCGGCCGCGCCAGATCTCCTGCGTGACTCTCGCCTGCTCCAGCGCGGCGGGCGAGGTGTCGTGCTCGTCTGCGGCGTTCATTCGTAGACCTGTGCAGGGTTGGGGAGGACGCTGGGATCTACTCCGCTTCCTTGCAATTCGGTGTCCAGCCGGTCAGGTGGGAACCCACCGCTGGTGCGCCTGCGGGCGTGGAACCCCGGCGGCGCGCACGCGACTTGCCGCAATTCTCACCTTCCGGGGGGGCCCGGCAAGGGGAGACGGGAAGCGGAGGGCGCGTGGAGAATCGGGACATCGTGGTGATCGGCGCGTCCGCGGGCGGCGTCGAGGCGCTGAAGCACATCGCCTCGGTGCTTCCCGCGGACTTCCCGGCCAGCGTGTTCGCGGTGGTGCACTTCCCCTCCTACGTCACCAGCAGCCTTCCCGAGATCCTGGCCCGCGCGGGGAAGCTGGAGGCGAAGCATCCCGGCGAGGACGAGGAGATCCGCCGCGGCACCATCTACCTGGCCCCGCCCGACCGCCACCTGCTGATCGACCGCGACGGCACCATCCGCCTGTCGCGCGGGCCGCGCGAGAACGGGCACCGGCCGGCGGCGGACCCGCTCTTCCGCAGCGCGGCGCGCGCGTTCGGCCGCCGGGTGATCGGCGTCGTCCTCACGGGAAACCTGGACGACGGCACCGCGGGGCTGGCCGCGGTGCGCAGGCGGGGGGGATGCACGGTGGTGCAGGACCCGGCCGACGCCGCCCACCCGGGGATGCCCAGCAGCGCGCTGGCCAACGTGCGCATCGACTTTTCCGTGCCGCTGGCGGAGATCCCCGCGCTGCTGCAGCGGCTGGTGTCGGAGCCGCTCCCCCCGCCCGAGGAGGAGGGGCGCGAGGACGAGCTGGACTTCGAGGCCGACGTGGCCGAGATGGAGCCGTACGCGCTCCACGCCGACCGGCGCCCCGGGCGGCCCAGCCCGTTCAGCTGCCCCGAGTGCCACGGCGTGCTGTGGGAGATCCACGACGGCGAGCTGGTGCGCTTCCGCTGCCGCGTGGGGCACGCGTTCGGCCCCGAGACGCTGCTGGCCGAGCAGAGCAGCGAGGTGGAGACGGCGCTGTGGACGGCGTTCCAGGCGCTGAAGGAGAAGGCGGCGTTCGCGCGGAAGATGGCCCGGAAGATGGAGGTCCGCGGCAACATGTACTCGCGCGGGCGCTTCATGGAGCAGGCGGCCGAGGCCGACCAGCGCGCCGCGGTGATCCGCGAGGTGCTGCGCGGCGGGCAGAAGCAGGCGATCCCCGAGCAGGTGGCGGCCGCGGGGGAAGGGATGGACTAGGAGTGCTGAGTGCGGGTTCGATCGGATCCGCGAGCTTCTGTTCTCCCCCGAATCTCCAATTGGAAGGCTCACGCAGAGTCAGCAGGGTCAGCAGAGAAACTGAAGCTGTTCTCTGCTGACCCTGCTGACTCTGCGTGAGCCCTCTTCTTTTGTCAGTTACTCAGTCCGTCACCCCGCGCTCTCCATCCCGTAGCGCAGGAGCTTGCGGTAGAGCGTCGACGGGTCGATCCCCAGCACCTCGGCGGCGCGCGTCTTGTTGCCGCCCTCGCTCTGCAGCACCCAGTGGATGTACGCGCGCTCGATGATCTCCAGCGTGGGGTTGGGCGGGAGCGAGGCCTGCACCAGCGGCTGCGGCGCCCGCTCGGTGATGCGGACGGGAAGCGACTGCGGCTGGATCTCCTCGCCCGGGCTCATCACCGCCGCGCGCTCCAGCGCGTTCTCCAGTTCGCGCACGTTTCCCGGCCAGTCGTACCCCTGCAGCGCCTCCATCATCTCGGCCGAGGGCCGCATCTCGCGCCCGCGGCTGCCGTTGTAGCGCTTGAGGAAGTGCTCCACCAGCAGCGGCACGTCGTCGGCGCGCTCGCGCAGCGGCGGCAGGTGCAGGGTGATCACGTTCAGGCGGTAGAACAGGTCGCTGCGGAAGCCGCCGCGCCGGATCTCCTCCTCCAGGTCGCGGTTCGTCGCGGCGATGATGCGCACGTCGACGGCCAACGGCTCGGTGGCGCCCACCGGGATCACCTCGCGCTCCTGCAGCACGCGCAGGAGCTTGACCTGCGTGGCGGGCGTCATCTCCCCCACCTCGTCGAGGAAGAAGGTCCCTCCTTTCGCCGCGACGAAGAGGCCCTGCTTGTCGCGCACGGCGCCGGTGAACGAGCCGCGCACGTGGCCGAAGAGCTCGCTCTCCAGCAGGTTCTCCGGCAGCGCGCCGCAGTTGATGGAGACGAACGGGCCGTCCGAGCGCGCCGAAAGCTCGTGGATGTAGCGCGCCAGCACCTCCTTCCCCGTTCCCGACTCGCCGGAGATGAGGACGGTGGAGTCGGTGGGCGCCACCGTCTCGGCCAGCTTCAGCACGTCGATGAACTTGCGCGCCTTGCCGATGGGGCGCACCGCGTCGCCGCGGTCGCGGCGGCGGATCTCCGTCTTCAGCGCCTGGTTCTCGCGCTTGAGCTGGCGGCTCTCGATGGCGCGGCGGACGATGGCCAGCAGCTCGTCGTTGGCGAACGGCTTCTGGATGTAGTAGAAGGCGCCCTCGTTGACCGCGCGGATGGCCGTCTGCAGCGAGGCCTGCGCGGTCATCAGGATCACCGGCGTGGTGGCGTCGAGCTCGCGCGCGGCGAGGAGCACCTCGAGCCCGCCCACGTTGGGCATGCGCACGTCGGAGAGGACCACGTCGGGGCGGATCTCGTGCATCCGGTCGATCCCCGCCTGCCCGCCGATGGCCGTCTCCACCGCGAACCCCTCGCGCTTCAGCAGGATGCGCAGGGTGTCGAGGATGGCGGTCTCGTCGTCCACGATCAGGACCTTGGCCTCGCTCACGTCTCCCGTTCCTTCCCGTCTGCGGGCTCGTCCTCCCCGGCCGAAACGGCCACGCCGCCGTTGCGCCACTCGGGAAGGTACAGGGTGAAGGTGGTGCTCCAGCCCCGGCGCGGCTCGTCCACGAACACCGCGCCGCCGTGCGCCTCGGCCGCGCGCTGCACCAGCGCCAGCCCCAGCCCCGTGCCGCCCGGGCGCAGGGTGAAGAAGGGGTCGAACACGTGCTCCGCGTCTTCCTCGGGCACGCCGGGGCCGCTGTCGCTCACGCGGATGCGCACCGCGCGCGTGTACTCCAGCGCGGTGGAGAGAATGTCGCTCTCCACCACGTCGAGCGCCACCTCGGCGGCGCCGCCGGGGCCGGCCCACTGCACCGCGTTCAGCGCCAGGTTCAGCACCGCGCGGTGCAGCAGGTCCTCGTCGCCGCTCACCAGCGCCGCCGCGGCCGACTCGTCCACCTCGAAGCGCAGCTCGCGCCCGTCCGCGTGGGGATGCGTCCGCACCAGGTCCAGCGCGCGCTTCACCAGCCCGCCCACGTGCAGCTCCTCCGATGAGCGCACCTTCACCCGCGCGAAGTCCAGGAACTCGGTCAGCAGGCGCGAAAGGCGGTCGCTCTCGCGGACGACCAGGTCGCGCAGCACCTCGCGGTCCTCGGGGTCCATCCCGTCGCCGGTCAGCTGCTCGGTGGCGCTGCGGATGGAGGCCAGGGGGTTGCGGATCTCGTGCGCCAGCGAGGCGGAGAGGTCGGCGACCGCTTCGAGGCGCTCGGCGCGGCGGCGCAGCGACTCCATCCGCTTGCGCTCGGTGATGTCCTGGAAGATGGCGGTGACCGAGGGCGGATCGCTGCGCTCGAGGACGGTGGTGCTCACGCCCAGCACGGTGCCGTCGTCCTGCTCGGGGGTCTCGTGGCGGCGCACCGGCTCGCGCCGCTCCAGCGTCTCGCCGATCACCTTCCCCAGCCCCGGTGCCAGGCGGTCCAGGTGGGCCAGGACGGGGCGGCCGATCCACGGGTCGAGGTCGGCGGACAGGAGCTCCTCGGCGGCGGGGTTGGCGTAGGCCAGCCTGCCCTCGCCATCGACGGTGAGGATCCCCGTGGCGATCCCCGCCAGCACGTCGTCGGTGTCCAGCCGCAGCCGCTGCAGTTCCGTCTCCACCTCGCCCAGCACCGCGCCGGTCTGCCGCAGCCGGTCGCCCAGGTAGCCGGTGACCAGGGCCACGGTGGTGAACAGCCCGCACTGCAGGAACACGGTGGCGTCCACCGCGTGCGCGCTCAGCGCCACGTCGGTGAAGTAGAGGATGCTGGCCAGCACGCCGATCAGCAGCCCGCCCAGGATCGGCAGCGTGACCGCGGCCTCCACCACGACCAGCACGTACAGCGGCGCGAAGCTGCTCTGCCCGCCGCCCGTGAGATGGACGACGGAGGTGACCAGCAGCGCGTCGAACAGCACCTGGAAGTAGAGGAAGTTGCGCCCCGGCGGCCGCCGCTGCAGGTGCGTCCACCACGCCGAGCCGGTGGTGAACACGGCCGTGGCGACGAGGACGAGCGTGGCGGCGAGCGTGGTCTGCGGGGCCACGTCGCGCCACGTCCACGCGGCGGCCACGAAGATGCCGGCGGCCAGCGCCACGCGGCCGAGATAGAGCCACGACAGGATACGCCGCGGCTCCGGCAGCGTGGAGATGCGCGCCCTCACGCGCCGCATGTCCGGAGCGTGCGGCGTGCGCGCGGGCGCGGACCGCGGCGTGTGGTGGGGATCATCGTGGATCGGATGAGGACGATGCGTAACTCGTTGCGAGGGATAGTCGAGCGCGGACGGCGGGAAGTCAAGGGAAGTGCTGAGTGCGAGAGTGCGAGAGTGCGAGAGTGCGAGAGTGCGAGAGTGCGAGAGTGCGAGAGTGCGCGTGCTGGACTCGCCGCCGCGCTGAGTTCTCCCCTCCCCTGCGCAGCGGGGGAGGGGGCCGGCCTGCGGCCGCGCGAATGTCTGCTGCTCTCAAGTGATGCCCGCTTTCCGCCCCGCCCGCCGCACCCTACCTTCACCCCGGTGATCGTGGGAACGCACATTCGGCAGGAGACGGTGCGGGATGGACCTGGGGATCAGGGAGCGCGTCGCCATCGTGACCGGCGCCAGCATGGGGCTGGGGAAGGCCGTCGCGCGCGAGCTGGCGCGCGAGCGGGCGCGGGTCGTCGTCTCCGCGCGCAACGAGCAGCGCCTGCGCGCCGCCGCCGAGGAGATCCGCCGCGAAACCGGCGCGCAGGTCGTCGCCATCCCCGCCGACATGACGCGGCCGGAGGAGATCCGCGCGCTGGTCGACCAGACGGTGGACCGCTGGGGCACCGTGGAGATCGCGATCGCCAACGCGGGCGGGCCGCCGGGCACGCGCTTCGAGACCACCGCGGCGGAGGACTTCGAGCGCGCCGTGGAGCTCAACCTGATGAGCACCATCCGCCTGGCGCAGGAAACGGTGCCGCACATGAAGGCGCGGCGCTGGGGGCGCTTCATCGCCATCACCTCCGTCTCCGTCAAGCAGCCGCTCCCGGGGCTCATCCTCAGCAACACCGCGCGCGCCGGCGTGGTCGGCTTCGTCAAGACGATGGCCACGGAGATGGCGCCCTTCGGCGTGCTCTGCAACGTGGTGGCGCCGGGCTACACGCGCACCGGCCGCGTCGAGGACCTGGCCGAGGAGCGCGCCCGCAACGAGGAGCGCGAGGTCGACGACGTGCTGGCCGAGATCGGGGGCCACATCCCGCTGGGCCGCATGGGCGAGCCCGAAGAGCTGGCGGCGGTGGTAGCGTTCCTGGCCTCCGCGCGCGCCAGCTACGTCACCGGCACCACCATCCAGGTGGACGGCGGGTTCGTGCAGGGGCTGCTGTGACCGAAGTGCGTGAGTGCGGAAGTGCGAGAGTGCGAGAGTGCGTTGGTCCTGCGCGGGTCCAGCGCACTTCCGCACTTCCGCACTTTCGCACTCACGCACTCACGCACTCACGCACTGCTTTTTCCGGGCGTGTTTGGCGCTGAGACGCCAAAACGGGCTGCGCGCGCGGTAGGGCACGATACAACTGTGCCCAACCGCGCCGGGCCACCGCCGCGCACGGACGTCCTCGCGGAACGCGGCGACGGTGCACGCGCGGCGGCGTCCCGGCCCTCCGGGCGCGCATCCCTCACGCAAGTGCTTGCCCCGCACTGAGTTCTCCCCTCCCCTGCGTAGCGGGGGAGGGGCCGGGGGAGGGGCCGGGGGAGGGGGCCCGCCTGCGGCCACACGAGCGCCAGTCTCACCGCGCCAGGGCCATCCCCCGCGAACCTTCACCCCGCAGGAGAGTACCATCCCCAACCCCCGCTCTGCCGCCAGACCCAGACGTTCGCAGTGACGCCCGTTCTCCGAGCATCGCTCCTCCCGCTCCTCTGCGCCGCCCCTCTCGCCGCGCAGACCGTCGACGCGCCTGCGGGCAAGCCCGACACGTCGCGAGCCGCGGCGCGTCCCCCCACCGCGCCGAACGGCACGCCACCGGCGACGGCGCATCCTGCGGCGGCGCCCAGCACGACGAATCCCGGCGCGACGGGATCGCGGTCAACCACGGCGCCCATCACCCCGGCTCCCCGTGCGAGCGCGACGACCGCGCCGCCGCTCCCCGTCGCACCGCGGCCGCCGATCCTCGGCACCGCGACGACACACGCGAGCGTATCACCCGCCGAGAACGGCTGCACCATCCGCGACATCACCCGGCTCGGGCGCAACCCGACGCCGGGGGAGCTGCGGTGCCGCTACCATGCGCGCGGGCCGGGGAAGTTCGGGCTGCTGTCGTACCTCGACGTTCCCGTCTACCAGCCGCTCACCCCGCAGCCGGGCACCCACGTCGTGGGCGTGCCGGGGATGCCGCACCCGCTTCCGGGCGAGAGCTACGAACAGTGGGAGTGGCGCGTGCTGCGCAGCACATTCGGTCCCGCCGTCCGCTCCGTGCACCGGGAGATGGAGCTGCTGGACCCGATCTTCGCCTCCAAGCTGATGCAGTTCGAGCGTGAGCTGCGGGCGCGCGGCGTCCGCGCGGTGCGGCGCGAGACGTGGCGGTCGGCGGAGCGGCAGGCGTACATCTTCCAGCAGGGGCGGTCGCGGCCGGGGCCCATCTCCACCACCACGCTCACCTCGTGGCACAACCGCGTGGACCGCATGGGCCGTCCCGCCGCGCGCGCCGCCGACTACGACGTCAGCCCGCGCGACCTCCCGCTCTTCCACCAGGTCGCCGCGCAGCTGGGGATCGAGGGGTACGGCGCCGACAGCAACGACCCCGGCCACGTCTACCTCCCCGACACCGACGCCGCCGCCGGGATGGAGATCGCCGTGCTGCGCCTGGTCCCGCGCGTCGCCCACGTCACGCTGGAGACCGGGCGCCCGTACGACGAGCGGCCGATCCCCGGGATGCCGAACTACTGGCGCGAGCTCACGGCCGACTTCCTCTCGCTCTGGCGGGCCTTCCCGGCGACGGAGGTGCGTGCGCTGACACCGCCGCAGCTCTCCACCCTCCGCGCGCCGAAGCCGCCACCGCCTCCGCCTCCTCCGCCCGTCCCCGACCGCCGGCGCGGACGCAGGCACTGATTGGGATCACGCAGAGGCCGCAGAGGGCGCAGAGGATTTCGACGATCTCCTCTGCGCCCTCTGCGGCCTCTGCGTGAGACCCTCTGGTGCCTACGTGCCCTTCGCGATGTGCCGGGTGTGGTGCTCGATGTGGACGGCCACGAAGCGCATCGCCTTCACCGGCCCCACGCGCCCGAAGTAGGGATGCGTCAGCCACCCGCCGCCGCGGCGCCGCGCCAGGTCCAGCTCGTGCTCGAAGCGCTCGCCCAGCTCGCGCATCCGGCGCAGCAGCTGCGGCCGCGCCATCGTCACCTCCGGCGGCCGGATCTCGCGCGGAGTGGCGGCGCGGAGCGGGAAGCTGCGGTGGAAGAGGATGTGGGGAAGCACCACCCAGCGCAGCAGCGTCTGGCGCCAGGGGCCGACCTTCGGGCGCATCGCCTCGCCGGTCGACAGCTCGCGCAGGGTGGCCTCGTAGCCCAGCGCCAGGTGCTCGGCCACCTGCGCGCGCGTCCACTTCCCCGGCCTGTACGGCGCGCGCCACGCATCGTCGCCCAGCTCCTCGGCCGCGTCGATGAACGCGGCCAGCGCGGCGCGGTGCTCCTCCACCGCCTCGTCCCAGCGGGGATCGTCGCGTTCGGGGGGAGCGGACGGGTGATCGCGGGCCGTCGCCACGCCCATGGCAGGCACTCCGGTGAAGGGGCCGGCCGCGGGGATGGGGCCGGCGGGGGAACGGTGCTGCGGAAGAAGAAGGTAACGCCGCGCGCGCTCAGGGCGCGCGCAGCCACGCCAGGACCAGGTGCGGGCTCTCGCTCAGCTTCCAGCCGTCCTCGGTCCACTCCTGCAGCCGCCGCTCGATCTCGTCCACGCTCGACGAGCCCTCGCGCGGCGGACCGACGTAATCATCCGACGACCACTCGCGCCAGCTGACCCGCCCCTGCGCGTCGGGGCGGTGCAGGAGCAGCACGTAGCCCTCGTGCCCCTCGGGGTGGGCGGCGTGCACCGTCAGCGCGTCCATCAGCGGGCGGGGGTGGCGGCCACCACGTCGGGGTGGCGGAGAACGGTCGGCTCGGCGCCCGCGCGGCCCACGGGGATCACCCCGTCCACCGCCATCGCCGCGAACAGCAGCGCCAGGTACAGCAGCGAGCTGCGGTACAGCGCCCACGCCGGCTGCGTGAAGTTCTTGGCGCGCGCCACCTTCACCACCCCCCACATGAACCATCCCCCCAGCAGCGCCGCGGCCAGCCCGTACACCGGCCCCAGCCCGCCGTACGTCACCGGCGCCAGGGTGATGGGCACCAGCAGCGCGGTGTAGATCAGCATCTGCTTCATCGTCTCGCGCTCGCCCCACACGTTGGGAGCCATGGGCACGCCCACGCGGCCGTAGTCCTTCTGCTTGACCAGCGCCAGCGCCCAGAAGTGCGGCGGCGTCCAGAAGAACACGATCAGGAAGAGGTAGACGGCGGTCAGCGAGACGTGCCCCGTGGCCGCCGCCCAGCCGACAAGCGGCGGAAAGGCGCCCGCCGCGCCGCCGATCACGATGTTCTGCGGCGAGGTGCGCTTGAGCCAGCGGGTGTAGATGAACACGTAGTACAGCAGCCCCGCCAGCGCCAGCCCGGCGGAGAGCAGGTTCACGAAGAGCGCGAAGACGGCGAGCGCGGCCGCGCCCAGCGCGATGCCGAAGGCCAGCACGTGGCGCGGCGACATCCGTCCGCTGGGGATGGGGCGCAGCGCCGTGCGCGGCATCCGCGCGTCGATGTCGCGGTCCATGTACATGTTGATGGCGTTGGCCCCGCCCGCCATCAGGTAGCCGCCCAGCATGGTCCACAGCACCGTGGCCGCCGGCGGCAGGCCGCGGAGCGCGATCACCATCGGCGCCCAGGTGGTCACCAGCAGCAGGGAGATGATGCGCGGCTTGGTGAGCGTCACGTAGTCGCGCACGCGCTGCCGCACGCCCGCGGCACCGCCCCTCGCCGCGGCGATGCCGGCGCGGTGCGTGGCGGTGGTCAGCGGGGTCTCGAGCGCCTCGCGGACGGCCGTGGGGTCGGCCGCGTACTGCGCAGTGGCTTCCGGCATCGGTCCATCAACGGGTACGAGCGGGCGCGCGCGGACGGCGGCCCGCCAAAGAGCGTGCAAATATAACCCGCGCCGCCCTCTCCGCCACCCCGCGGCGGCGGCTCCCGCGCCGCGCGCCGCATCTCCGCGCGATCGGCTGGCGAGCGGGCGAACGCGTTCGCGCCCAAGCACTTGCGTGGACTGGGCGCGCTCGTGTATCCTCCCCGCTCGCCGACCGTGCACCCGTGACCACGCAACGCGCGTTCCCAGCCTTGCACCAGACGCCGCGCCTCACCCGCTTCGCCCGCTACGCCTGGGCCGTGCTCGCCTGGAACGTGGGCGTGGTGCTGTGGGGCGCGTTCGTGCGCGCCTCGGGCTCCGGCGCGGGGTGCGGCAACCACTGGCCGGCGTGCAACGGCCAGGTCATCCCCCAGGCGCCGTCGGTCAAGACGCTGATCGAGCTCACCCACCGGGTGATGACCGGCGTCGACACGCTGCTGGTGATCGCCCTGCTCTGGCTCGCCTGGCGGCTGTACGCGAAGGGGCACCCGGTGCGCACCGGCGCCGCGCTCTCGGCCTTCTTCCTGGTGACGGAGGCGCTGGTCGGCGCCGCGCTGGTGAAGCTCGACCTCGTCGCGGACAACCGGTCCACCGCGCGGATCTGGGTGATGGCGCTGCACCTGGTCAACACTTTCCTGCTCCTCGCCTCGCTCACGCTGACCGCGTGGTGGGCGTCGGGCCGGCCGGGGATGCGGCTGCGCGGGCAGGGCGCCGTCGCCTGGGCGATGCTGGGCGCCGTCGCGGCGACGATCGTCGTCGGCACCACCGGGGCCATCACCGCGCTGGGCGACACGCTCTATCCCAAGGCGCACGTGGGGCTCGGCGTGGCCACCGCGGCGACGTTCCTGGAGCGGCTGCGCATCGTCCACCCGTTCGTCGCCGTCGCCACCGCCGTCTACGTGGTGCTCGCGGGAATCCTCGCGCGGCGGTTGCGTCCGGGCGCGGACACCGCGCGGCTCTCGCGCCTCCTCATCGCCCTCTTCGCCGTCCAGATCGCCGCGGGCGCCGTCAACGTCGTCCTGCTCGCGCCGGTGTGGATGCAGCTGCTCCACCTCCTGCTAGCCGACGCGGTGTGGATCGTCCTGGTCTGCGCCACCGCCTCCGCTCTCTCTCGCGGCAGGGACGACGCACGCGGAGTCGAGCCGCAGCCCCGCCCCGTCGCAGCAATCTCGCACGGTTGAGCTCGACCGGGGTGATCATCGCCCCAGCGCACCCCCTGCCACGGCGTTAACGGAAACCGGCGATGTCCGGATCTGTCCGAGCCCTGAATTGCCCCCCCCATTCGAGCACATCCCCAGAGCGAGAACATCCATGAGCGAGCAAGATCCGTCCGGACCTGCGGGCGGCCGGAACGCGTCCGGCCAGGACCATCTCGACCACCTCAGGAAATCCCATTTCTTCCTCGTGTCGGCCGCGGGGCTGTTGAGCATCGCCGTTCTGAGCCACGAGGAGAACCGCACGCTCATCGCCTTCGAGGACGCGCAGCAGATCGCTTCCTCTGCCGCTCGCTTCGATTCGCTTCCTCTGGCGTCGATGATCGAAGGGGAGATGCTGAGAGGCGCTCCCGAACGTGTCCTTGTTTCTGTCTGCCCCGAGATTCCCGGTGAACAACGATGCATGCAGGCGGGATTACCGGTGAATGAGCTGTACGTGATCGACCTCGACTCGACCGTTTTCTGGACTGCTTCTCCCTCGCCTGACAGCACCACGGTGATATCGGCCACTCCGCTGGTCGCTCCGGTCCACATTCGTACTCTTCGAGACTGGAAGTCTCTTTGGGAGATGTTGGGATACTCCACCATCTGCCGCGCCGGTCGCAACAGCGATCTTGCCGGGCACGGCCGGACGTCGGGAGATACGCTCCGCCGCGCGGTCTCCCTCGAGAAAGACACCGGTGCTGTGGGTGATGGCGCGAGGAGAGAGCGATACCGAGGGTATTACGTCATATCGCACCTGCCGGGCAGCTCCGATTATTCACTATGGCTCATGTTCTACGACGACGTACTCCCGCCCGGCCGCACCCCGTGGCGCGATGCACCCGCCCGGCACGCGCACCTCTTTTCGCTTTCATGCACCCGGACCAGCAACCTGGATTCACAGGACAGCGCATCGCAGCTTGCGGGAAAGCAGTGGAAGACAGGTCACTTCGGCGAAAGCTTCCGCCACCTGGCGGGGTTCACGAGCGGGCTGGAGGCCGTCAGCGTCAAGACCATCGCGGACATGCTGCAGAAGAAGCAGGCGAGCGGCGTGCGCGACGTGCAGGTCGTCGGCCTTCCCATCCCGATCGGGATGCTGGTGGAAGGGGGCATGCTCCTGATCCTTATGCTGCAGCTCTATTTCCTGCTTCACCTACGCGCGTACGAAGAGCTCCCGCACCGCAGCCACTCGATTGCATGGATCGGGTTCTACGACGATCCGGCTTCGTGGCTCGTGTACTCCGCCTCGATCTTCGTGCTCCCGGTTGCGTGCGGGTACATCCTCGTGCAGAAGGCGCTCGGCAGGGAGCCGGGCGGCGGCGCTCCGTTCTACCTGGTGGAGTTCGGTCTGATCGTGGTCCTTTCCCTCGCCCTGCTGTTCCGCCATCCCCGGCGAGGCCGCGACGCACGGTATCGGAGCTTCTTCCGACGGGTGTGGCGAGATACGTTCCTCATCGCGAAGAAGCCTGCGAGCCCTGCGGTGGACGAGCCCCATGCTCCCCCCGACCAGCCGAGCCTCTCACATTAAGGCTGGCTGCGCCATCTCCCGCACTCCCCGACCTCGCCGCGACGGCAGGTTGAGCGTCGCATCCCCCCGCGATCGAGAATCGTCGCCCCGGCGCCCGCGCGCCGGGGCGATTTTCATCTCCATCTGTCGGCGGCATTCCGGGTCAGAGTCCGAGAGGACATTGCTCGCCGACTGGGACATCGCTGCCGCCATCCCGCTCTCCCGCGCATGTCCCACTCGCCCGCCGCGAGCGTCCACCCTTCGGCCAAGGCTTCGATAAGCTAGCTGTTTTCAATCGCTTGCGAGTGATGCAAACCTTACGCAGCGGGGGCATGCCCGTTGCACCCGCCCACCGGACCGCAGGCGTTTCGCCTGGCTCCACGCGAACGCCTGCTCTCTCCGTTTCGCGCCCACGGCGCGTGTCCCATCCGGTCCCACCAGCTGCAAAGGAGTTCCCCATGCCCGACAACACCACGCCGGGAACCGTCGCCGGCGGCGCGGTGCCCACGCCTGCCATCGCGGGGCTCGCGTTCAAGATCAACGAATCGGCCATGATCCCCGTCGAGTCCGGCCAGGCCGTGGCGAAGGGGTGGCCGGCGTCGATCGGCGGCAAGCCGGTGGGCGTGACCTGGCACTGGACGGTGACCCACAACCTGCTGGTGTGCCGGCAGGTGCTGGGCGGCAGGAACGCGGAGCGGAAGGGCGAGGCGTCGGCGCACTACGGGATCGGCCGCAGCTTCGCCGAGGGCGTGGACCGCTACGTGTCGCTGGAGAACCGCTCGTTCCACGCCGGCATCGGCCAGACGATGCAGTTCGACGGCAAGGCGCTCTCCAGCCCCGACTTCAAGGGCTCGCGCAGCACGATCGGGGTGGAGACGGTGACCATCGGCGCGGTCGACGGCTCCAAGGCGAAGCCCGACTTTATCCGCACCGCGGGCCCGCACGGCGAGCCGCTGTTCGTGCAGCCGTGGACCGAGGAGCAGGTCGCGATGATGATCGCCATCGGCGTGGAGATCGTCACGCGCTTCCCGAACATCCAGCCGCGGCACCACCACGGACACCACGACATCTGCCCCGACCGCAAGATCGACGTGGCGGGCTTCCCCTTCGCGCGCGTGCTGCGCGGGATCTATCCCAAGCTGGAGATTCCCGACGTGTGGACGCCGCTGCTGACGGTGCGTCAGCGCCAGCGCGCGCTGATCGCGCTCGGCTTCAACCTGGGCGCCAGCGGCGCCGACGGCGACTTCGGGCAGAAGAGCCGCGACGCGCTGACCCTCTTCCAGAAGCAGAACGGGCTGTTCGCGAACACCCGCTGGAGCACGTTCGTGAACTGGAAGCTGCACGATGTGTTCAAGGCCAAGGGGATGGACCTGGCCAAGGTCACCGGCGCCGCCGACTGACCCGCTCGGCTAGTGCCCAGTGCCCAGTGCCCAGTGCCCAGTGCCCAGTGCCCAGTGCCCAGTGCCCAGTGCTCAGTGCCCAGTGCTCAGTGATCGCAGACTGGGCACTGGGCACTTTCGCACTTTCGCACTTTCGCACTCTCGCACTCTCGCACTTTCGCACTTTCGCACTTGCGCATCCCCCTGACCGGCCCACCTCTTGCACCCGCGCGCTGCGTCGAATTGCGCGCTCCGGCCCATCCCGCAAGGAGTTTTCATCGTGACGGAGATCGCTGAACGGCTTCGGCTCGGCCGCAAGGTGAACGTCGGCAGGAACGAGCGCCTCGCGTCGGTGATCGGCGGCGCGGGGGCTGGGGTTGATCGGCGCGCGGCAGCGGGGCATGGGCGGCGCGCTGCTGGGGCTGGCCGGGGCGTGGCTGATCGCCCGCGGCGCGAGCGGCCACTGCTTCGTGTACGACGCGCTGGACGTCGACACCGCTGACGACGCGTCACCCGAGCGGGGTGGCTTCGTCGCCGCGGAGAACGAGCCGGGCGTCAGCGTGCACGCCTCTATCACCGTCGACCGGCCGGCCGACGAGGTGTACGCCGCCTGGCGCGACTTCGAGCGCGCGCCGCGCTACATGGACCGCATCGCCCGCGTCCACGTCCTCGATCCCACGCGCTCGCGCTGGACGGCCACGGGGCCGATGGGGCGCTCGTGGACGTGGGAGAGCGAGGTGGTCGAGGACCGCGCGGGCGAGCTGATCGCCTGGGAGTCGCTTCCCGGCGCGGAACTCCCGAACCGCGGTTGGGTGCAGTTCCACCCCGCCGGCGCGGACGGGCGGCAGACCGAGGTGCGCTACTTCGTGGAGTTCGACCCGCCCGGCGGCGTGATCGGAGACGCCGTCGCGCGCGTCTTCCACGACGCGCCGAAGGAGATGATCCGCGGCGACCTGCGCCGCTTCCGCCAGATGGTGGAGGCGGAAGAGGTGGCCGCCCCCGCCGGCCGCGAGGCGGACGATGCCGAGGGATGACCGTCCGCCGCCGGCGCTGCGCCGCCGCGACGTGGCGGAGACGGAGCGGCCGCGCCGCTATTCGCGCGCGGAGACGGTGGCCATCGTGCAGGGCGCCTGGTTCGCGGCCACGGGGATCTGGCCGTTCCTGTCGATGGAGACGTTCGAGGACGTCACCGGCCCCAAGGAGGACCGCTGGCTGGTGAAGACGGTCGGCGGGCTGGTGGCGGTGATCGGCGGCGCGCTGGTCTCCGCCGGGCTGCGGCGCCGGGTGACACCGGAGATCGCGGCGGTCGGCGCCGGCGCGGCCGCCGTGCTCGCGGGGATCGACGTGGTTTACACCGCGCGCCGCCGCATCCCGCCCGTGTACCTGGGCGACGCCGCGGCCGAGGGGCTGCTGATCGCCGGCTGGGCCTCCGCCGCGCGGGAGCGCGAGGCGGCCGAGGACGACGGGGCGCCGCGCGGGAGGCGGCGGCGGCGCCGCGAGCGGGAGGGTTGATTCCCGGTCCCGGAATTCAGCGGGCGCATCCACGCACCAGCGCGGCGGGCATCCCTCGGGGGATGCCCGCCGCGTTTCGCGCTACGGGATGCCTCGCCGCTCCCCTGCTCCCGTCAGGGCCACCCTGTAGACCGTCCCACGGCGCATCACTCCATGCCGCGGTCCGTGGCGTTCGTACCAATCTCGTCCCCTTGCACGCCCCGTCGCGCGAACGTACCGCTGCGTCCGCCGTGATGCGGGCGCCGCCGCTCTCCGGACGGCCGCGGGCGGCGACGGAACCATCACCCGAAGGAGCGTGCCATGAAAAACAAGATCTCTCTGGACCTCGACGCCCTGACGGTGGAGTCGTTCGAGATGGGAACGGACTTCCACTCCATGCTGGGCACGGTGGAAGGGCACCTGAGCCCCACCTGCAACACGCGCGCGGCGTGTAGCTGCGGCAGCGCCTGCGAGGGCACCTGCTTCAACACCTGCGACACGTGCGACGCGTCGTGCCTGGGCACCTGCGGCACCTGCGCCGGCCAGAACACGTGCGGCGGCTCCACCTGCGTCGGGACCTGCGGCGAGGCCACCTGCGCGGCCAGTTGCTACGACACCTGCGGCATCAGCTGCTTCGACACCTGCCCGCCGTGCCCGATGTGACGCGCGATGCCGGAGCCGCGGCCCCGTGCCGCGGCTCCGGCACTTCCGCCGCTCGCGCCGCAGATTCGTCGGGCTTGACAGGCATGCCGGGTCGATGTAGCTTTCGTCCACCAACACGTCAGGCGCAGCCGAGAGCGGGCACCGCAGTGGCGGAGCTCCAGCGAGTGCAAACTCGCCTTGGCTGCGCACGTGTTTTTGGTCATCTCGGCCAGATCTTCCCGCGGTACACCTGCCCCTCCACGCTCCCCCACAGCTCCTGCACCGCCCGCGCCGACGGCGAGGTCTTGTCGCGGTCGCGATGAAACCGCTGGCAGATGTATGCGCAGCAGTCCGCCAGCTGCATCAGCCGGCTGTTGTGCGAGCGCACCCAGTGCACGTTGTCGATCACCCGCGTCAGCTCGATGGGGCTGTGGCCGAACGAGGTGCCCAGCTCCTTGTAGCGCGCCAGGTCTTCGATGAACTGCTGCTCCATCTCCTTCTCGTCGTCCGACACGATCAGGCCGAACTCCCGCCGCGCGCGCAGGAAGCGCTCGATGGTCTCGACCAGGTAGATGAACGCGAGCTTGTGCGGGTGCATGGGCGCGCGGTAGCGCCTGGCCAGCCGCGCCTTGTCGATCCCCACCCACATCAGCTCCGCCCCGTGCCGCCCCGGCAGCGCGAGCAGGTCGCGGTACAGCTCGACGCGGTCGCCTGGGCGCATCCCCGCGCACGGCCCTTGGCCGCGGTAGAGGTCGCTCCCCTTGCACTCGAAGCCGGGGCGGCGGCAGTCGTCGCCGAAGCGGTCCACGAGGAGGGAGGTCGCGCCGTCCTCGAGCCTGCGTGCGCGGGTGCCGTGCACCGCCAGCCCCACGAGGAAGTAGGCGGTGCTGGTAGGGTGATCCAGGTGCAGACCCGTGTTGCCGGATCCGTCGAGCAGGATGACGTACATGCGGCGGCATCATGGGCGAGAGCACGTGACGGTGGCGATGAGAGGCGCGCAGAGTACGTTTGCCCCGTTTGCTTTGCAAGCACTTTTCAAGGCACAGGAACAAAGACGCCACCGCTGGCACAGCGATCAATCCCTTCGCGCCGCGTTGGGGACGGAGTCACATTTCGTCCATCGCGCGCCCACATCGTCCTGTGCTCCGCGGGCGACGGCTCGTCCCACGTTCGTCGCGCGTCCGGCGAACAGGCCGCACCGTTCGCGTGCGGGTCCCGCTCGGCCGGAGATCTCCGGGTGCGGCGTGGGCCCGTCCACCCGAATCATGGAGCGTAGAGGATGAACAAGCTGTCGCTGGACGTCGAAGAGCTGCGGGTCGATTCCTTCGAAACCAACGAGCGCGCGGGCGATGACAGGGGATTCGCCTGGAGCGACGATTCCGTCTGCCCGACGACGGCGCCGTCGGATCGGCGGCCCTGCTACTGATCTTCACCGGCCCGGCGCGGCGGATGGACGGCGCGCCGGGTATCTGTTCGTGTCTCCCATGCGACGGCTCGTCCCACGACCGTCGCGGCGGGGGGCGGAGATGCGGCACCTTCGCGGTACGGGCCCGGTGAGCGTCCCTCGCCGGGTCCGCCCCACCCGAGCCGCGGAGACGCGATGAAGAGGCTGATGCTGGATCCCGACGACCTGCGGGTCGAATCGTTCGGCACCGGGCGCGAGGAGCGCGCGGTGCGCGGCCACGAGTACAGCGGCGGCTGGAGCTGCGATTCCATCTGCCCCACGGTGACCGACCCCGAGCGCTGCTGCCGGACTCCGCGTCCGTACTGATCGCGTCGCGGGCGGAGACGACGATGCCCCCGCGGAGGCTCCGCGGGGGCATCGTTGTCTCGTCACCATGCGATCGCTACTCGTCGCGCGGGGGGCGGCGGATGGTGCGCCGCGGGCCGCCGGGGCCGCGCGACCCGCCGCCGCCAGGGCCGCGCGGACCGCCGCCGGGGCGCCCGCCGCCCTCGCGGCCGCCGCGGAAGCCGCCGGGGCGCGGGCCCGCGCCGCGCGGTCCGCCCTCGCGCCCGCCTGGGCGGCGCGCGCGGTCGCCGCCGCGATCGTAGTCCACGCGCGCGCTGCGGCCCTTGATCGTGGTGCCGTTCACCGCGTCGATCACCCGCTGCGCGATGTCGGCGGGGACCTCGACGATCGAGAAGGTGTCGCGGATCTCGATCTTCCCCACGCTGCTCCCGGGGATGTCGGCCTCGCCGGCGATGGCGCCGACCAGGTCGCCGGCGCGAATGCCGTCGCGCTCGCCCACGCTCACGAACAGGCGCGCGAAGGCGGCCGGCGCTGCGCCCGCGGTGGACTCGCGCGGCGCGGGGCGTGTGGTGCGCGACGCGGCGGCGCTCGGCGCGGCGGCGGGCGCCGGCTCGGCGGACGGCGCCGGGGGACGCTTGCGCAGTAGCGCGGCGGCCGCGGCGGCCACCTCGGCGGCGGTGAAGTCCTCGAACAGCGGCTCCAGCACCAGCATCTGCGCGCCCACGTCCTCTTCGCGGAGGGCGCGGCGCAGCTCCTGGCGGAAGCGGCGGATCTCGTCCGCGGCGCCCTGGCGCTCGCCGGTGATGCCGGCGGGGCTGGCGGCCAGCCCGGCGCGCTTCGCGATGTCGCGCAGGTGCGGCAGCTCGCGCGGCTGCACCAGCACGAACCCGGTGTGCTCGCCGCCGTGGCGCGCGCGCAGCGACTCCTCGTCGGGCGGCACGTCGAACGAGATCACCGTGCCCGAAGCGCCATCACTCAGCGCCTCGCCGGCGCCGACCACCACCACGTCGGCCTCGTCGTCGTCCGCGTCGCCCACCAGGAAGCCCCGCAGCGACAGCGCCTCGGCCACCTGCGCGGCGCGCTCCTCGGTGCGGCAGACGAGCACCGGCGGCGCCTCCCCATCTCCCCCGCCGCCGAGGAGACGGGCGACGGTGTCGATCTTCTCGCGCTCGCTGACGGGGACGTAGCCCACGACACCCGTCGCCTCCTGCGCCTCGGCCTCCGCGTCGGGGACGGCGGGCTGCGTGGGATACTTGATCGCCCGCTTCACGCGGCGGTCGACCAGGTCCTGCACGCCGGGCGTGGTCTCCGCCGTCACGATCACGCGCTGCGCGGTGCGGGGGACGTTGTCGAACAGCGTCTCCAGCGACTCCCATTCGCCCAGCGCCTCGATGTCGCTGGCGCCGTCCACCACCACGGCCTCGACCGCGTCGAGCTTGACGCCCGAGGAACGGACCGCGTCCATCACCTGGCCCGGCGTGGCGACGAGCACGTCGGCCTCGCGCGGCTGCGTCCCCCAGCCGGGGCCGGAGACGGTGACCACCAGCTCGGCCGCGTGGGCCACGGGGACGAGCGAAAGCGCGGTACGCTCGGCGTCCTCGGCGGTGGCGGTCAGCACCAGCACGCGCGTCCCCGCTGCCTCGGCATCACCCTCCTCGCCCTCGTCACCCTCGGCGCGCGGCTCGATGCGGTCGAGCACGCCCAGCCCGTACGCCAGCGTCTTTCCCGAGCCGCTGCCGGCGCGCGCGACGAGGTTGCCCTCGCGCCGCAGCACGGGGATGGCGGCCTGCTGGAGCGCCGTCGGGTGTTCGATTCCCTCCTCCTCGAGCACCATCAGCAGCGGCTCGCGGAGCCCGAGGTCGTTGAACGAAGCCATGTTTGTTTCCGATCCGTCTGGTCCGGGTGCGCGTTGGTTTCTGAAGGGCGGCCAATATAGGGGACAGCAAGTATTCTGCCTACTGAGTGTTTGGAGACGAGTGCTGAGTGCCCAGTGCCCAGTGCCCAGTGCCCAGTGCGTTCGCACGAAACCTCCACCGCGCTGAGTTCTCCCCTCCCCTGCGAAGCGGGGGAGGGGCCGGGGGAGGGGGCCGTCCGCGGCCGCGCCGGGCTCCGTCAGCCATGGCCGATCCTTTCCCCGGAGCGACCGGGTTGCGCCGCGCGCTCAAGCCCGCCTATCGTCCGCCCCGCTGTCGCACTCAGCACTCAGCAAAGCACTCAGCACTCAGCACTCAGCACTCCATGACGAACTCCGGCCCGCTCGCCGGCCTTCGCGTACTCGACCTCAGCCGCGTGCTCGCGGGGCCGCTGTGCACCATGGTGCTCGGCGACCTGGGCGCGGACGTGGTCAAGGTCGAGCGCCCCGGCACCGGCGACGACACGCGCACCTGGGGGCCGCCGTGGGCCGAGGGTCCGGCCGGGCGCGAGGCCGCCTACTACCTCTGCGCCAACCGCAACAAGCGCTCGGTGGCCGCGGACCTGAAGAGCGACGAGGGGCGGGCGCTCGTCCGCCGCCTGGCCGCCGACGCGGACGTGCTGGTGGAGAACTTCGCGCCGGGGACGCTGGAGCGAGCGGGGCTGGGGTACGACGAGCTCGCCGCCCTCAACCCGCGGCTGGTGTGGTGCAGCATCACCGGCTACGGCAGCGACGGGCCCGAGGCGGGGCGGCCCGGCTACGACTTCGCCGTGCAGGCGCGCGCCGGGTGGATGGCCATCACCGGCGAGCCGGAGGGGGACCCGATGAAGGTGGGCGTCGCCATCGTCGACGTGCTCACCGGGCAGAACGCCGCCGTGGCCATCCTCGCCGCGCTGAGGGAGCGCGAGGCGAGCGGGCGCGGCCAGCGCATCGAGGTCACCCTCTTCGACAGCGCGCTCGCCGGGCTGATCAACGTCGCCCAGGCGGCGCTGGTCACCGGGCGCGAGCCGGCGCGCTGGGGGAACGCGCACGTCACCATCGTTCCCTACCAGACCTTCGACGCCTCCGATCGCCCGTTCGTCGTGGCCGTGGGGAACGACGCGCAGTGGCGGAAGCTCTGCGCGGCCATCGGCGCGGACGGGCTGGCGGCCGATCCCCGCTTCGCGGAGAACCCCGGGCGCGTGGAGCACCGCGCCGAGGTGGAGGCCGCGCTGGCGCCCGTCTTCCGCGCCCGCCCCGCCGCCGAGTGGCTCGCGGTCCTCGAGGCCGCCGGCATCCCCTGCAGCCCCGTGCAGACCGTCCGCGAGGCGCTCGCCGATCCGCTGCTGACGGAGCGCGGCGGCGCCTGGCCCGTCACCGGCGCAACTTTCGGGACGGTCGATACAGTTCCCTCGCCACTCCGCTTCTCGCGCACTCCGGCGTGCGTTCGCCATCCCCCGCCCGCTCTGGGTGAGCACACCGAGGCGATCAGGGTGAACGGCTGGGATTGAGCCCGCGCCGCGCCGAAATCCAATCTCTTACGCCGTCTCCACGAACGTTCCGGGGGATGCCTTCGTGGCCGGCTTCTTGCGCCCTCTTCCGTATTACTCCCCGCCGCCCGGCATTCTCGTACCGGCGACGCCATCCGGCCATTTTGTTACCCCGCCCGGCCCCCATGCATGATTATCAATCGCTGGATCAGTTCCTGAAAAACCTCGAGCCCCGGGTGCGCGGCGGCGACATGGCGCGCGACACCTCGGGCGTCCTGCACCTGTTCGAGGAGACGGTGGAGGAGCTGCGCGTGGCCGTGGAGGAGCTGCGCGTGACCGAGGAGGAGATGGCCAGCGCCGCCCAGCAGAAGGATCTCGCCGGCGAGGCCGCCGCGCGCGACGCCCGGCGGCTGCGCGACGCCTTCACCGCGGCGCCCTTCCCGCTGCTGCTGACCGACTCGCTCGGCGTGGTGATCTACGCGAACGCCGCCGCCGGCGCGCTGGTGGGGGTTCGCCCGGGGGACCTGCCGGGGAAGCCGCTGGCGGTGTTCATCGCCGAGGACGCCAGGAAGCCGTTCCGCGCGCTGGTGTCGCGGCTGGCGCACGAGGCGGCGCCGCGCACCGCCCAGCTGGTGCTGCAGCCGCGCGCCCGGCTGCCGCTGGAGGTGGAGGCCGCCGTCTGGCCGGTTCCCCAGTCCGACGGGATGGCCTTCGGCTGGCGGCTGACCGACGTCACCGAGCGGCTGGTGAGCGAGGCGGCGGGCGCGGAGCAGCTGGCCGTGCTGCGCGCCACCATCGACTCGCTTCCCGACGCGGTGGCGGCGATGGACGTGGACGGCAGCGTGCTGGTGTGGAACCGCGCCGCGCAGGAGTTGCTTGGGTGGGCCGAGGACGAGGTGGCCGGGCGCCCCAACCCCGCCGTGGGCGACGAGGTTTCGTCACTGCTCGGCGCGGTGCGTGCCGCGCCGGGGGTGGCGGCGCCGTCGCGCGTGGCGGCGGTAGCGGAGCCGAAGGAGGGCGACCCGCTGCCGGTGGAGCTCTCCCTGTCGCCGCTGGCGGACGCGTCGGGGCGGGTGCGCGGGACGGTGTCGATCATCCGCCCCGCCGCGGTCCCCGCCCCCGCGCGCGAGGGCTGGTCCGAGGCGGAGATGCGCCGCGTCCTGCTCGAGGGCGCCACCGTCGGCACGCTCGCCGACCGGCTGCGCGACGGGATCGCCGCGGGGCTGCACGCCGGCTACCTGCGCGCGGGCGACCGCCTCCCCAGCATCCGCGACGCGGCGCAGGAGACGGGGATCGACCACCGGATCGTGGCGGGCGCCTACCGCCGGCTGGGCGCGGCGGGGTTCGTGGAGGTGCGCTACCGCAAGGGCGTGCGCGTGGCGCCGCCGCCGCAGGAGACCGATCCCGAGCTGGGCGAGACGGCCGACTGGCTGGCCGGGGTGCTGGAAGAGGCGGCGGCGCTGCAGGTGCGCGTGCCCGGGCTTCCCGACCTGGTGCGGCGCTGGACGGCGTCGCGGCCGCTGCGCTGCGCCTGCGTGGACGCCACGGTCGACGCCCGCGCCGCGCTCTGCCACGAGATGCACAGCCAGTGGGGGATGGAGGCGGTGCCCGTGGCGCTGCGCCCCGGCGGCGAGGGGCGGCGCGAGCTGGTGCAGGCGCTGCGCGACGCCGACCTGGTCGTCACCACGCACTTCCACGGGCACGAGCTGGCCGCCGCCTGCCAGGCCGAGGGGAAGCCGCTGGTGCTGGCGCGCCTCAGCCCCGAGCTGGTGGACGCGGTGGAGGAGTGCGTCCATCACCGCCCGCTGACGGCGCTCGTGGCCGACCCCGCGTACGGCGAGCGGCTGCGCGCGCTGGCCGGCGGGGCGGCCATCCGGGTCGTCGCGGTGGGCGACATCGCCGCGGTGGAAGCGCTGGATCCCGACACGCCCGTGCTGGCCACCCTGGCCGCGCGCGAGCAGGTGTCCCGGCGGCTGCGGCTGCTGGTGCCCGCCACGCACTTCGTGGCGCCGGTGTCGGTGCGCACGCTGGCGCGCCTGCTGGTGAACGCCAACGTGCACCCGCCCTCGGGCCTCTCCTGAGGCGCGGCGATCGGTCGGTGTGGTGTCGATGAGATGTCGGGGACGTGGAGATGGGATCTCCGCGTCCCCCGCGCTTCTTCCTCGATCCCCATCTTGCGCGGGTGGAGACGAACGGCGCTCTTTCCGCGATCCCGATCTCCATCTCCCTGACGCAGCGAGCGGATGGCCATCCCCATCGTCCTGACCATCGCCGGGTCGGACTCCGGCGGCGGCGCGGGGATCCAGGCGGACCTGAAGAGCTTCCACGCGTTCGGCGTGTTCGGCACCAGCGCGATCACCGCCATCACCGTGCAGAACACGCTCGGCGTCAGCGGTGTGCACCCGGTGCCCATCGACGTGGTGCGCGCGCAGATCGCCGCCGTGGCGGAGGATCTGCCGCCCGCCGCGTGCAAGTCGGGGATGCTGGCCACGGCCGGGCTGGTGCGCGCGGTGGCCGCGTCGATCCGCGAGCACGCGCTGCCGAACTACGTGCTGGACCCGGTGATGGTGGCCACCAGCGGCGACCGCCTCCTGGCCGGCGACGCGGAGCGCACGATCGTGGAGGAGCTGGTGCCGCTGGCCGCGCTCGTCACGCCCAACCTCGACGAGGCGGCGATCCTGGTGGGCGAGCCGGTGGAGGATGAAACGGGGATGCGCCGCGCCGCGGATGCGCTGGTGGCGATGGGCGCGCGCGCCGCGCTGCTGAAGGGCGGCCACCTGCGCGGCGACGAGCTGGTAGACGTGCTCTACGACGGCCGCGAATGGCGCACCTGGCGGCGGCCGAAGCTGGCGACGCGCAACACGCACGGCACCGGCTGCACCCTCTCCGCCGCGGCGGCCGCGGGGCTGGCGCACGGCCGCCCGCTCGCCCGCGCGGTGGAGGACGCGCTCGACTACGTCCAGCGTGCCATGGCCGCCGCGCCCGGCCTGGGCCGCGGCCACGGCCCCCTCAACCACATGGTCGGGAATTCCTGAAACAGAAGGGGCTCACGCAGAGTCAGCAGAGTTAGCAGTTACAAGCAGTGGCATGACTGCTGATCAACTGCTGACCCTGCTAACTCTGCGTGAGCCCAAGTCTTTCAGGGATATGGAAGCGGCGCCCCGTCAGGACGGAGCGCCGCTTCATCGCGATTTCTCCCGACGATTTACCGCCGCCGGACGTAGCGGCGGAAGCGGTCGGCGAGGAGCTGGCCGCTCGCGGGGTCGAGGTGCGCGGCGGCGGCCTGGCGCTCCAGCGCGGCCACGCGCTCCGGCGGCTCGGGGTGCGTGGCCTTCATCTCGGCCAGGAAGCGGCGCTTGCGCTCGTTGCTCTCCGACGTCTGCAGGCGGCGCACGAAGGTGGCCAGGCCGTCGGGACGGTAGCCGGCGGACGCGGCGTACAGCATCCCCAGCGAGTCGCTCTCCAGCTCGTCGCCGCGCCCCAGGCCGGTGAAGATCAGGGAGGTCAGCCGCCCCACCGCCTGGTCCAGCACGAAGCCGTTCAGGTCGGCCTCGCTCTGCGCGCCCTGGATCATGCTCCCCTTCCGCATCTGCTCCAGCACGTGCTTCTGGTCCACGTGCGCCACCTCGTGGGCCAGCACGCCGGCCAGCTCCGCCTCGCTCTCCATCAGCTCCAGCGCGCCGCGGGTCACGAACACGTAGCCGCCCGGCGCCGCGAACGCGTTGATCTCGTCCGTGTCCAGCACCGCGAAGCGGAAGGGCAGCTCGTTGTAGCGCGGCGACTGCTGGGCGACCACGGTGCCGACCAGGTTCACGTAGTCGTTCAGCGCGGGGTCGTTCAGCACGCGCCAGCGGCCGGCCACGGTGGCCGCCACCTCGCGCCCGATCTCGCGCTCCTTCGCCACGCCGACGGTGAACGAGCCCGCGGCCGCGCCGCCCGCCGCGCGCGCCACCCGCCCCAGGATCCCCCCGCGCTGCGCGGCCAGCGTACGGTCCGCCGCGGGGACCGCCAGCAGGAGGGTGGCGGAGATGATGATCGCCCGGTTCATGGTGCCGTCTCCTCCTTCACTGGTGCCGACTGGCCCAGCCGTCCGTCGCGGGTGAAGGCGTCGACCGCCACCGCGTCCACCGCGCGCTGGTCCATCGCCGCCACGGCCGCCGCGTCCGGCGTCACCGTGACGGCGCCGGATGGCGTCTGCACGGTGCGCGGCGCCACGCCTCGCGTCCCGGCCGTCGGCGCCAGGCTGGCGGTGCGGTTCGACGCCACCTGGCCGGTGGTGCGCTGCACCATGTCGTTGATCGTCCGGCGTCCCCGGCTCATGGCCAGCAGGGCGTCGGGGAAGTCGGCCTGCACCGCCGGCCGCCGCGCGAACACGCGGGCGACCTTTCCTTCGGCGCGCTGCACGATGCGCCCGGCGCCCGGCTGCTTCAGCGCGCCCGACGCGTCGAACTGGGCGACCACGGCCTGGACGAGCGGGTCGTCCTTGGCCGCGTTCTGCTCCAGTGGCGCGGCGGCCACGCCGGTCACCACCTGCACGCGGTTGCGCTCGCCGACCAGGATCAGCGGCTCGGAGAGGTGGCTGTCCGCGCCCACGCGGCGGATCTCGGCGCGCCAGCGCGGCGCCTTGGCGAAGCCGTCGACGCGGGCGACCAGCGCCAGCGAGTCGGCCCGCGCGGGGTTGGTGACGCTCCACGCCACCAGCTGCCCGCGCTGCCAGCGCCCGGGCTGGTAGACGTCGTCGGTCCAGCGCTGCTTGGCCTGCGCGGACGCGGTGAGCGGGGCGGCGGCCAGCAGCAGCGCCGCGATCCCCGCCGTCGCCATCACCTTCGCGGCGGCGGCGGGGGAGGCGGCGGACGCCGCGCGGCGGCCCCGCAGCTCGTGCACCTGCACGGCCTGCTCCTTTCCCTTCACGTGCACCTCCGGCAGCGCGCGCGTGTCGTAGCCGTCGCCCAGGGCGGCACGCACCGCGTCGCTGATGATGATGGTGGTCTCCATCTCCTTGTTCAGCGATTCCAGCCGGCTGGCAAGGTTCACCGCGTCGCCGATGGCGGTGTAGTCGAGCTTGTGGCGGAGCGAGCCGATCATTCCCACCACCGCCTCGCCCGTGTTGATGCCGATGCCGATGCGCAGCCCCGCCGCGCGCCCGTCGGCCTCCCACGCGCGGTTCAGGCGGTCGAGCTCGGCGATCATCTCCAGCGCGCAGTCGCAGGCGCGGCGCGCGTGGTCGGCCGCGGGGAGCGGCGCGCCCCAGAACGCCATCACCGCGTCGCCGATGAACTTGTCGCTCGTCCCGCGGTGGCGGAACACGATGTCCGTCATCGCCCCCAGGTACTCGTTCAGCATGGCGACGACGGTCTCCGCGGGGAGCTTCTCCGACAGCGAGGTGAAGCCGCGGATGTCGCTGAAGAGGATGGTGAGCGGCACGCGCTGCCCGCCCAGCGCCAGCGACTGCCCCGCGTCCGCGAGCTGGCGGACCACGTGGGGGTCGACGAAGCGGCTGAACATGTCGCGCACGCGGCGCCGCTCGCGTCCCTCGGTGACGTAGTTCCCCGCCATCGCGCCGGCGTAGGCCAGCGCGCCGCCCAGCGCCGGCGCCGCGGCGTCCAGCCACACCCCGCCCGCGAACGCGCCGACGCTGGCGATCGCCGCCAGCAGGAGGACGAGCAGCGCCGCCGCCGTCCCCCACGCGGCCGAGACGATCAGCGACACCGCCGTCGCCGCCGCCAGCGCGGACGCCGCGGCCGTCCCCGCGTTGGCCCACGCGGGCGCGCGCCGCATGAAGTCGCCGCGCAGGAGGTTGTCGAGCGCGGTGGCGTGGATCATCACCCCCGGCTCCTTGGCGCCGTAGGGGGTCACGCGCAGGTCCAGCATTCCACTCGCCGTCGCCGCGACGAAGACGATCTTCCCCTTCAGCGAATCCGGCGGCAGGGCGGGCGCGCGGCCGTGGAAGACGTCGTCGTACGACAGCGCCAGCCGCGAGTACGAGAACGCGGGATACGTCTGCCGCGCCCGCGTGCCGAACGGCCCCCGCCAGCGGATCACCATCCGCCCGTCCTCCAGCGGCACCGCCACCACGCCGCCGCGCAGCGCGCCGCGATCGAGCGAGAACGCGCCGCCGTAGCGCCGGGGGTCGGCGAGCCGCGCCGCGGCCAGGGAGAGCGAGGGATAGAATCGCCCGTCGTGGCGCCAGACCAGCTGCTCGTGGCGCACGGTGCCGCTCACCGTGTCGGAGTTCAGCGCGATGGAGCCGACGCCCGCCGCGCCGCGGGTCAGCGCGGGCATCGGCGCGATCTCCTGCCCCTGCTCGACCAGCGCGTTGCCGCCGCGCAGGGGGAGGGCGAAGCGCCGCGCCTCCGCCTCGCCGCTCGCCCCGGCGGCGATCCCCTCCACCGAGTCGGTGTCGCGCGACATGGCCATCGGCAGGACGACGTTCCCCGCCTCCGCCACGGCGTCGGCGAAGGCCTGGTCGCTGGCGCTGTCCAGCCCCGCCTCGGGGAACTGCACGTCGTAGACGACGAGCTTCGCGCCGGCGTAGCGGAGATAGTCGAGCACCGCCGCGTGCACCGCGCGGGGCCAGGGCCAGCGCCCGTACTGCGGCTGCAGCTCGCGCAGCGAGCGGTCGTCGATGGCGGCGATGACGATGTCCCTCGACGCCCGCGACGGGTCTGCCAGCGCCGTCGTGCGCAGGTCGTACGTGGCCCCCTCCGCGCGCCGCATCAGCGTGGTCCCGCGCAGGGAGACGGTGACCGCCGCCGCGGCCGTGCCGACGGCCAGTCCACGCCCCAGGCGGCGGAGCCGCCGCGCGCGCGGCGTGGAGGCGCCGGCCACGCTACGAGTTCCGCTCGGGTGCGCCCGCGGGCGGGAGCGCGGCCGCCTGCACGGGCGACGTCGCCTCCAGCCGGCGGCGGAAGTCGGCGTCCTCCACCAGCACGCGCAGCGAGCGGTCCATCCCGTCCAGCTGCTGCTCGATCAGGCCGATGCGGCGCTCGAGCAGGTTCACGTTGTCGTCCACCCCGCGCATCTCGCGGTAGCGGGCCATCGCCTCGACGATCGGCTTCAGCGCGATGCGGGCGGTGATTCCCGCGATGGGGATGAGGACTGCCAGCCCGCCCAGGGTCACGGCGGTCAGACCGATCAGCTCTCCGGAGATCTGCATGGATGGGAACCAGGGAATCCGGTGGATGCCAGCAGGACGAAGTGTGTCCGGTGGCAGCTACGGAGGTCGGCAGAGGAAAGTTTGCGGCGGCGCCGGCGGAATCGCGGCGCGGGGATACACAATGTGCTGCGGGCGGGGATGAAAAGCCAGTGCGGCGGCGATGGAAGTCGTTGCCCTCTCAACCGCTTGTGCAGCGTCCCCGCGATGGGCTTGAGACGCGCAAACACCGGGAGATGTCATTCCGAGCGCGGCCAGACCGACCCTGCGTCCTGCTCCGTCGGCCGCAGCGCGAGCAATCCATCGCCGGCGTACGAGCGACAGGCCGCCTATGGCTCGTATGCGGAGCACAGATTCCTCACGGAGCCGCCAGTCATCGCTGCGGTGGAAAGAATGGTGCGGCGGCTCCGCTCGGAATGACATTCATCGTCTTGAACTCTCGCACTCTCGCACTCACGCACTCACGCACTCACGCACTCACGCACTCACGCACTCACGCACTCTCGCACTCTCGCACTCTCGCACTCTCGCACTCAGGCCGCCGCCTCGCTCGCCAGGTTCAGCGACGCGATCCTTGGCAGCACCCCGCGCACCAGCGCCGCCAGCCGGTCACGGACGCGCGCGCCGACCTCCATCACCTCGTCGTGGCTCAGCGTGGCGCCGCCCAGCCCCGCGGCCAGGTTGGTGATGCACGAGATCCCCAGGCAGCGCACGCCGAGCGCGCGCGCCACCAGCACTTCGGGCACGGTCGACATCCCCACCGCGTCGGCGCCCAGGCGGGCGAGCATGCGGATCTCCGCCGGCGTCTCGTAGCTGGGGCCCAGGAGCGCGGCGTAGACGCCCTGGGTGACGGGGATGCCGAGCTCCAGCGCCACCGCCTCGGCCTGTGCGCGGAAGGTGCGGTCGTACGGGTCCGACATGTCGGGGAAGCGCTGCTCGCCGGGGACGACCTGGCCGGCAAGCGGGTTCTTCCACATCAGGTTGATGTGGTCGGCGATGATCATCAGGTCGCCCGGCTGCATCCCCGGGCGCAGGCCGCCGGCCGCGTTGGTCAGCAGCATGGCCTCCGCGCCGAGCGCCGCCAGCGCGCGCACGGGGAGCGCCACGTCCGCCGGCGACCATCCTTCGTACAGGTGGAAGCGTCCCTGCATGGCGGCGACCTCCACGCCCTCCATCCGCCCGGCGACGAGGCGCCCGGCATGCCCCGCGAGCTCCTGCGTGCGCCGCGGGAAGCCGGGGATCTGGTCGAAGGGGATGGCGACGGGGTCCTCGATCTCGTCCGCCAGCCCGCCCAGCCCGGAGCCCAGCACCAGCACGGCGTGGGGCGCGCGGGTGATGCGCTCGCGGAGAAAGTGGACCGTTTCGGCGATGGGGGCGGGATGCGCCATGCGTCCTCGGGCGGAGAGGTGGAGGCGGGACGATAGCCGCGCCGCCGGAACGCGTCAACGCCGCGGCGGGTGGGTGTCCGCGGAGGTGTCGGGATTCCCGAGCGGACCGCGGATGTCATCCTGAGGGCGCGGGCACCGAGGCCGCGTACGGACGAATCTCCGCGCGCCCGAAGGATCTTGCAGGGCGGGCTGGATATCCGCTCTGAACGAGCAGGCCTGTCCGCGGCGGCGAGTAGATCCTTCGGTCGGCGCCAACCAGTGATGCGGTGGAAAGTTCGGTGCGGCGCCTCCCTCAGGATGACAACCAGAGGTGTTCAGCCGATCGACCCCATCCCCCATCCCCCTGTCCTTGTCCCCCTGTCCCCTGCGGTTCTTCGGACCACGTTCGGTTGCATAAACCGTTGTTCCATATTATGTTGCGAAGGAACGAAGGCCGGTGCGCCACGTTCAATCCCCCGTAAAACCGGCAGTTACGCTTCGTTCCCCCGGTTGATCAGACCGCCGCGGCCCCCGCGGTGCGCCCGCAGTGCAATCCGGAGGCAGAATGCAGTTCAGGACGGCGTTCCCCGCCGCGCTCCTGCTGGGGAGCACCCTCGGCGGGGTGCTGGCGGCCACGGGCCGGCAGCTCCCGCTCCATCGCGACGGCGACGGCCAGCCGCTGGGCTTCATCCGCGAGGCCGCGGCGGCCACCGCCACCCGCTGGGACATCCCGGTGGTGCGCAACGACGCGGTGGACCGCTTCGTCGACCTCTTCTCGGGCCGGCGCAGCGAGGTGATGGCCGACTACCTGAAGCGCTCCGGCCGCTACGAGGGGATGATCCGCGCCAAGCTGCGCAAGGCGGGGATGCCGGAGGACCTCGTCTACCTCTCCATGATCGAGAGCGGGTTCAACCCCAACGCCCGCTCGCACGCCAACGCGGTCGGCCTCTGGCAGTTCATGGCGCCCACCGCGCGCGGCTACGGCCTGCGCGTCGACGGCTACGTGGACGAGCGCCGCGACCCCGAGAAGAGCACCGACGCCGCGCTGCGCTACCTGCGCGACCTCTACAACCAGCTGGGCTCGTGGTACCTGGCCGCGGCCGCCTACAACGGCGGCGACGGCCGCGTGAGCCGCGCGCTGGCCGCCGAGACCGGACGCCGGCGCGGCGAGAGCGACGAGGACTTCTGGCGCATCCGCCACCGCCTGCCGCGCGAGACGCGCGAGTACGTGCCGCTGATGGTGGCCGCCGCTCTGGTGGGCAAGGAGCCGGGCAAGTACGGCCTGGGCGAGGTGGAGCGCTGGATGCCGCTGCGCACCGACACCGTGACCGTGCCCGGCGGCACCGAGCTGGCGCTGGTGGCGCGCGCCGCCGGCGTCAGCGAGCGCGAGGTCACGCGGCTGAACCCGCACCTGGTGCAGAAGGTGACGCCGCCGGGGAAGAAGGCCTTCGCCGTGCGCATCCCCCACGGCCGGGGCGGCGATTTCGAAGACGCGTTCCCCGCGCTGCACCGCGAGGCGGTGGCGCAGGCGACCGCCGAGCGCGCCCGCGAGGAGGCCGCCGCCCGCCAGCGCGCATCCGAGCGCCGGGCCGCCGAGCGCCGCGCGGAGGCCCGCCGTGCCGAGGTCCGTAGGGCCGAAGTCCGCAGGGCCGCCGCGCGCCGCGCCGCCCGCCGCCGCGCGTCCGCCTCGGCACATCGCTCGACGCGGCGCAAGGCGAGCGCCCACACCCGCCGCACCGTTCGCCACACCACCGCCCGCAAGACCCGCCGCCACCGCCGCTGAGGCGATCGAGGGTCTGGAGATTCGATGCGTCGCCGCGTCCCGGGATCGGGATGCGGCGATTGTGTTTGCGGGCGATCGATCCCTTCACGCCCGCGCGGAGATGCGCCCCCGCGCAGTCCGCGAAGGGGGATTTTTCGAAGTTCCAGCGGCACGTTTCAGCCTGCCGAATCCAGAGACGCACGCGCTCGAACCCGTCCGCGTCCTGTCGCCATCGTCACGCCCTTGCTAGAATCCCGCGGTCCGCGTCGCCGCCGCCCGTTTCCCGGTCTATCGTGCCGCCCAGCCGTCCCTCGCGCGCGCTGCTCGTGTTCCTGGACGGCGTCGGCATCGGCCCGGCGGACCCGGAGCGCAACCCGTTCGCGCGGGCCAAGCTCCCGAACCTGCGGCGGCTGCTGGGCGGGCGGCTGCCGGTGGCGGACGACCTGGATGCGGAGGGGCGGATCGTGGGTGGCGACGCGGTGCTGGTCGCGGCGGACGCGACGCTCGGCGTGGCCGGCGTGCCGCAGAGCGGGACGGGGCAGACGGCGCTGCTCACCGGCCGCAACGCCGCCGCGGAGTACGGGCGCCACTTCGGCCCGTGGGTGCCGACGGGCCTGAGGGAGTTGCTCGCGGCGGAGAACCTGCTCGTCCGCGCGGTGAATGCGGGCGCGGCGGCGGCGTTCGCGAACGCGTATCCGATCGCCTCGATCGACGCGGACCCGCGCATCTTCCGGCGTCCGGCCGCGCCGCCGCTGGCCGCCCGCGCCGCCGGAGTGCTCACGCGCGACCTGCCGGAGCTGGCGCGGGGAGACGCGATCGCCTCGTCCATCACCAACGAGCGGTGGCGCGAGCACCTGGGCGACGAGCTGGCGGAGGTGACCGCGGCGGAGGCCGGGCGGCGATTGGCGCGCATCGCCGCGGGGGTGGAGGTGACGCTGTTCGCGCACTACGACACCGACTATGCCGGCCACCGCGGCGCCATGCCCGGCGCCGTGGCCGCGCTGGAGAGGGTGGACGCCTTCCTCGGCGGCATCGCCGGGGCGCTGCCGGACGACGCGCTGCTCGTGGTCGGCAGCGACCACGGCAACGTGGAGGACGTGTCGGGCGGGCACACCACCAACCCCGTGCCCGTGCTGGCGCTGGGGGCGGGGAGCGGGGATTTCGCCGGGCGCGTGCGCGACATCACCCTCGTGGCGCCCGCGCTACTGGAGATGCTGGGAATGGGACGATGACGGATCCGGACGAGGACGAGACCGCCGGGATCTACGAAGACCTGGACACCATCGACCGCGACGAGGCCGAGGCCCTGTTCGCCGCGGGCGGGCGCGAGATCGGCCTGGCCCTGCTGCGCCTGGCGCTGTACTGGGACGACTGGGCGTACGTGGAGCGCCGCTGCCTGGACTTCGCGCGCCACCCCGACGTGTGGGTGCGCCGCAACGCCGCCACCGCGCTGGGGCACCTGGCGCGCATCCACGGCCGCCTGCACGTGGAGCGGGTGATGCCCGCGCTGATGACCCTGTGGGCCGACCCCGACGTCAGCGGCTGGGCCGACGACGCGCTGGACGACGTCGAAATGTTCTGCAAGGTCGACCGGAGGCGCTGGGCGCACTGATCGAAGTGCCCAGTGCCCAGTGCCCAGTGCCCAGTGCCCGATAGGACGTCATCCTGAGGCCGGCCAGACTGTAATCAGCGTCTGCGCAGGAGCCTGCAGGCCGAAGGATCCATAACCGCGTCATCACGCGATCCGGCCGGACGCACCGGCACATCACCTCGGACTCAGTACAATCCCCCCCGATCCCACTTCATCTCCCTCCCGTAGTGGATTTCCTCGAGCCTGACTGGGAGCAGGACGTGCCGGCGGACACCAACGCGACCGCCACCTTGCAACACGGTCGGCGGCTGCGCGTGCTCAGCGTAGTGATTCCTGGATTTCCTCGCGATCGAAGTAGCCGCGCGCGCAGCGCGCCCAGGTCCCTCCCCCAGTCGGTTTTGGGGGAGGGACAGGCTGTCCGGATGCGACGTAGTCGCGCCGGTCAGCCAGGGAGAGGGCCCCCCGCACCGAACGCATCGCCGCGACATTTGGCATATCTTCGTCCAGCCTATATCTTTCGCGGACGACCCCGACTGCCCCCACGCAGAAACCCCGGCGCCCGGCGGCGCGTACGCACCGCCCGAGCGTCACCCTTCCCGAACGCGTCAACCAGCCTCAACGGCGCATTCCCGGCCCGATGCTGTTCACACTCGACGACCGGCAGCGACGCGAGCTCTGGGGGCTCGGTCTCCTCGCGCTGGCGCTGCTCGTGGCGCTCAGCCTGTTACCGCTCGACTGGTTCCGCCCCACCGCCCCGGGCAACGTGGTCGGCCCCGTGGGCGGCTGGCTGCGCGGCGCGCTGGTCGGCGGCCTGGGGATGGGCGCCGCCGCCATCCCCATCCTCTGCGGCGCCTGGGGGCTCGTCGCCTTCGGCAAGCTCCATCCCCAGCCCGCGCTCCGCTGGACCATCCTCCTCGGCGGGCTGGCGATCCTGGCCCCCGCGGCCGTGGCCGTGCTGGCGGGCGCGGACCCCAAATCGCCCGTCACCGGCGCCATCGGAGCGGCGCTCGGCGGCGGGATGGCCGGGACGCTGGGCACCGTCGGCTCCACGATCGTCCTCGTCACCCTCTTCGCCGCCCTCTGCGTCGCCACGGTCGGCTGGAACCCGCTCCGCAGCGCGCTCCGGGGCGGGCGCTTCGCGTGGGGGCACACCCGCCGCGCCGCCGCCGCCCTCCCCGTTCCCCCGCTCAAGCTTCCCCTCCGCCGCGGCGCCGCGGAAGAGGAGGACCTGGACGACGACGAGGACGACGACTTCGGGCTGGGCGACGACGGCGAGTGGATGGACGTGCCGCTGGACGACGAGGAGCCCGTCGGCGCCGCCGCCCCCGCGCGCCTCCCGGCGGTCGATCCGGACGCGACGCTTCCCTCGCCCGCGGCGAAGCCGAAGCGCGTCCGCTCGCCCTCGGCCGCGCACGACGATCTTCTTGCGGAGGCGGGAGATCCGACGAGCACGGACCTCCCCGCGACCACGCTGCTGACCGCCGCCCCGCCGCGCGACGAGGCCAGGAACCGCGCCGAACTGGACAAGCTCGGCCACGTGCTGGTCGAGAAGCTGGCCACCTTCAAGATCGAGGGGCAGGTGGTGGGGATGACCACCGGGCCCGTGGTCACGCAGTTCGAGGTGGAGCCCGCGCCCGGGGTGAAGGTGGCGCGGATCGCCAACCTCGAGGCGGACCTGGCGCTGGCGCTGCGCGCGCCGTCGGTCCGCATCGTCGCGCCCATACCGGGAAAGGGCGCCGTGGGCGTGGAGGTGCCGAACCCCGCGCCGGAGATGGTGCACTTCCGCGAGGTCATCGAGAGCCAGCAGTTCCGCAGCAGCAAGGCCGCGCTCCCGCTGGCGCTGGGGAAGGACATCGGCGGGCGGCCCCTCGTCGTCGACCTGGCGCGGATGCCGCACCTGCTGATCGCGGGCGCCACCGGCTCGGGGAAGTCGGTGTGCGTCAACACCATCATCACCTCGCTGGTCTACCGCCACACGCCGCAGAGCCTGCGGTTCCTGATGGTGGACCCGAAGATGGTGGAGCTCAGCATGTACAACGACCTCCCCCATCTCCGTCACCCCGTCGTCACCGACAACAACGACGCCGCCGCCGTCCTCAAGTGGGCGGTGATCGAGATGGAGCGGCGCTACCAGCTTCTCTCCGCCAACGGCGTCCGCAACCTGGGCGACTTCAACTCCCGCATCGACGGCGGGCAGCTGATGCGCTCGCCCGATCCCGAGGGCGAGGAGGGAGATCCGGACCGCTGGGTGTACCGCGGCGGGCGGCTGCCGTACATCGTGGTGATCATCGACGAGCTGGCGGACCTGATGATGACCGTGCAGGGCGAGGTGGAGAAGCCGCTGGCGCTGCTGGCGCAGAAGGCGCGGGCCATCGGCATCCACCTGATCCTGGCCACGCAGCGTCCGTCGGTGAACGTGATCACCGGGCTGATCAAGGCCAACTTCCCCAGCCGCATCGCCTTCCGCGTCTCGAGCAAGGTCGACTCGCGCACCATCCTCGACCAGAACGGCGCCGACGCGCTCCTCGGCAACGGCGACATGCTCCTGCTGCCGCCGGCCTCGAACGAGCCGATCCGGGTGCAGGGCGCCTACCTGTCGACGGACGAGACCGAGCAGCTGATGCGCTGGTACCGCGAGCAGCGGGAGCTGCGCGAGGCGGCCGCGGCGGAGCAGGGATACGCGCCGGCGGCCGAGGAGGACATCCTGGAGGTGGTGCGCGCGCACGAGGGCGACCCCGACGAGCTGGCTGCCAGCGACGACCCCGCCGACCGCGACAAGCTCTTCCGCGAGGCGGCGATGCTGTGCATCCAGCACCAGGGCGGCAGCACCTCGCTGCTGCAGCGGCGGCTGCGCATCGGCTACGGCCGCGCGGCGCGCATCATCGACCAGCTGCACCTGGCCGGCGTGCTGGGCCCGCCCGACGGCTCCAAGCCCCGCGAGATCCTCGTCGACATCATCGGCCTCGACATGATCGCGCCGGACGATTGAGGCGCGGACATGACGGTCTTCTATCATCTTCAGGGCGACGACTTTTCCTGGGACGAGCAGAAAGCCGAGTCCAACGTCGGCAAACACGGCGTTACATTCGAGGAAGCTGCCGAAGCGTTCCTCGATCCGTTTGCCCTGGCGATCGATGCATCGGTGGAGGGTGAGCAACGCGAGGCTGTAATCGGGTACTCCTTCGCACACCGCTTGCTGCTCGTGGTATTCGTAGAGAGGGTGGCAGCAACGAGGATCATCTCCGCAAGACTCGCAACGCGTGCTGAGAGAAGGCTGTATGAGCAATCCTGATGACATCACCGTCCTGCGCGTGCATCCGCGCCCGGCGGAGTCCGTGTCGCTGTCGATTCCGAACGATGCACTAGCTAAGCTCAAGGATGTAGCCGAGACCCGAGACATGTCTCCGGAGGCCCTGATGAAGTTCTACATCGGTCAGGGGCTGCGGCAGGACCTCGCGCGTTTGTACTCGGAACGCATCCTCGATACGACCGAGCGTGTGCTGGCGCGCCACATCCCCTCGGAAGACGAGCGGTCGGCGATCCTGCGTGAGATCCGCGGTGAAGCGGCTGCATAAGCGCTATCTGCGAAGGCGCGCCTGATTCGCCATCAGCCATTTTACCTGCCGGCCGCGCTCCGCCGAACCGCGGGCGCGGCCGAGTCCTTCCGATCTCCACCCCCCCCTTTCCCATGGCCCCTCAGCCGTTCGCTCCCGCCCCGATGAAGCCCGAGGTGCTGAAGCTGCTGCGCCACGTGATGCTCACCGGCATCCTGCTCTTTGGCGGGGTGGCGTACTGGCAGAGCACGCACCGCGCGGAGCCGCCTGATCCGGAGCATCTCGCGACGCTGCGGTGGCCCGGCTATCTGCTGTGCCTGCTGGCGATCGGGGGGATGATGTACTTCCGCCGCGTCCGTGCGCGCACCGAGCCCGCCGCGCGCACCACGTACAGCCTGATCGGCACGGCGATGGCCGAGGGCGCGGCGCTGTACGGCGCCGTCTACATCTTCCTGGGCGGAGACCCGTCGATCTTCGCGTTCGGCGTGCTGATCTTCCTGGTCACCTGGGCCGCCCTCCCCGCCGACCCCGAAGCAGTGTGACGGAGCCGCGAGACGCGAAGCACGCCGAGCGGCCCGCCGGCGCCGCATGGCCGCCGCCCGCCGGCAATCGCCAGCTTGCGACGCAGGGTGGGGGAGACGGCGCCGTCGTCATCCTCCCGCGCCTGCGGGCGGACGACGTGGGCGACGCGCTGGTGTCGCTCGGCACGGGCGTGGTGATCGCCCTCGAGCTGCTGGTGCTGCCGGCGCTCGTCTACGCGGCGGTGGGGCGTGGGAGCGAAGCGGGACTGATCGCCGCGCTGGCGGTGTTCGTCGCCGAGGCGCTCGCCGCCGCCTTCACGGGGGTGCACTGGCTGAAGCTGGACGCGCGCGGCATCCACTTCGGACGGCGGATGGGATTCCCGCGCTTCGTCCCCTGGCAGGACGTAGCCCGCGTCCGCCGCGCGGGCCGCGCCGAGATCGTCGTCCGCGGCTGGCTGTGGCCGCCCGTCCCGCCCGCGGAGGCCACGCGCTCGATGAGCTCGCTCGGGCACTTCGCGATTCATCACCCCCATGGCGTCAGCTACTTCCCGCCGGCGGACGAGGCCGCGTTCCTGGACGCGGTGCGCCGCTGGGCGCCCCACGCGCTCGACCGCATCGACGGAGGGCTGCGGTGACGAAGCCGCGCCGTCCGGGAGACGCGCCACGCGCGGAAGCCGCGGATCGTCCGGTCTCCACGCCAGCCGGCGGCTTCGCGGAGGAGCGGGACGTGCGGCCGATGGAGAACGAGGCCGTCATCCGCCCGCGCCGGCTCCCGCGCAGCGTGGGCGACGCGATGGTGGCGCTCGCCACTCTCCCCGTCGCCCTCCTCATGCTCTTGATCTTTCCCGTGCTCGTCTGGAAGTCCATCGGCGACGGCACGCAGGCGACGGCGGTGGCGGGCGTGATCGTGTTCGTGGCGGAGGTGATCGCCGCCGCGCTGATGACGGTGCGCTGGATCAGGCTGGACGCGCGCGGGATCCACTTCGGGCGGCGGAGGGGCCGGCCGAAGCTCATCCGCTGGAAGGACGTTAACCACGTGCGCCGCGCGGACCGCGGCGACGTGGTGGTGGGATTGCTCTCCATGCCGCCGCTCGGGGCCACGCGCTCGCTCACGGCGCGGGGGTACTTCGTCGTCTACGCCCGCCGCGAGTACGTCGTCTACCCGCCCGCCGACGAGGAGGCGTTCCTGGCCGCCCTCCGCCGTTGGTGCAAGCCGGCGCTGCTCGCGCCGGAGCTGCGCAGCAGGGCGCGAGTTTGACCGTCACCGCCGCCACGCCTCCCGGCGGAACGAAACTCTGGCGCGTGGGCGGCGCGCGCGTGAGCTTGGAACCATTGGTGCCGGGTCTCCCCCGAAGCCGGTGCCGCGCTTTGGGCGCTCCCACCTTTTCCTCGCCGCGCCATGAGCATCGTCGACCTCGTCACTCACCGCCGCGCGCGGCTCGCGCTGGCCGCGGGGATGCTGCCGCTGGCCGCCGGCGCCAGTTCCGGCTTCCGGGCCGAGCCGCCGCCGTCGCCCGCCGCGGGGTACGTCTACTATGGCGCCGTGGAAGGTGGCAGGTGGACGGCGAGGAACTTCGACAACCTCACCCGGCGGAGCGGCGGGAACTCTGCCGACCCGGCCGACGCCATCCACGAAGGCGACCTCCTCCGCGCCCGCGTGCCGGTGAACGTGCGCGCGCGGCCGTGGACGGTCCAGGCAGAGGAGCCGCCGGTGACCGGAGCGCTGCGCCCCGGTGAGCGGGTTGTCGTTCGCGACATCCAGCCCGTGGGGCTGAGCGAGGAGTTCCGCCGCATGGGGTTCTGGATCCGGTATGAGCATCCGCCACGCAGGCGTTGAGCGCGCGCGCTCGAAACGCACACGGGCGGCCCGGTCGGCCGCCCGTCGTTCGTACGCATTGACGCACTGATTCTCCCAGGTTCCATCCTCTCGGCAACCGATACGAATGGCACCACACGGAACCAGACAGGCCATTCCGGCGACGGATGCTGCCGCCGCTCCGGACGCGCCGCGGCTCGCGCGCCGCCTGGGCGTGTTCGACGCGACGATGATCGTGATGGGTGGCATCATCGGGTCGGGGATCTTCGTCAACCCGCACGTGGTGGCCGAGCGCGTGCACACGCCGCTGCTGATCGTGGGCGCGTGGGTGGCGGGCGGGCTGATCGCGCTGGCAGGCGCGTTCGTGTACGCGGAGCTGGCGGCGCGCCGGCCGGAGGTGGGCGGGCAGTACGCGTACCTCCGCGACGCCTATCACCCGGCAGTGGCGTTCGTCTACGGCTGGGCGCTGCTGCTGGTGATCCAGACCGGGGGGATGGCAGCGGTCGCCGTCACCTTCGCGCGCTACTTCCGCGAGATCACGCACGTGCCGCTGGGCGAGTCCGCGGTGGCCGCCTTGGGGCTCGCGCTTCTCGTGGCGGTGAACTGCCTGGGCGTGCGCGCGGGGAGCACCGTGCAGAGCGCGCTGATGGTGCTCAAGATCCTGGCAATCGCGGCGCTGGTGGCGGCCGGGCTCTTCTTCACCGGGCGGCCGGCGGACACGACCGCGGTTACGGCGGGGCAGGGGGATTCGCTCGCGTCGTTCGGCGCGGCGATGACGCCGGTGATGTTCGCGTACGGCGGATGGCAGACCGCCAGCTTCGTGGCCGGAGAGATGCGCGACCCGCGGCGCGACCTCGCCCGCGGGCTGCTGGTCGGCGTCCTCGGCGTGATCGCGCTCTACGTCGCCGTCAACGTCGCCTGCGTGCTCGCCCTCGGTGCCGCGGGGCTGGCGGCGACGCCGACGCCTGCGTCGGCGGTGATGCGGAGCGCGTTCGGCCCGCGCGGCGCGGCGCTGATCGCGGTGGGCATCGCCATCTCCACGCTCGGCTTCCTGAGCCAGGGGATGCTCACCGCGCCGCGCGTCTACTTCGCCATGGCGGCGGACGGCGTGTTCTTCCGCCGCGTCGCCTGGGTCGATCCCCGCACGCGCGCGCCGGTCGTTGCCATCGTGCTGCAGGGCGCGCTCTCGCTCCTCATCGCCCTCACCGGCAGCTACGAGCAGATCCTGAACTACGTGACCTCGGTGGACTGGATCTTCTTCGGCCTGACGGGGGGCACCATCTTCGTCTTCCGCAAACGCGCCGCAGGCGACGGGGAAGGCGCGCGCATCCCCGGCCACCCGGTGACCACCGCGCTCTTCATCGCCGCGTCCGCGCTGATCGTGATCAGCACGGTCTGGAAGTATCCCGCCGACAGCGCGAAGGGGATCGCCCTCATGCTGGCCGGGATCCCCGTCTACCTCCTCTGGCGCCGCCCGGTGCGGACGTGAGCGCGCCGCGCCCGGTCGGCTCTCGCTACCTGCGCTGGGCCAAGCTCCACCGCCCGCGGACGTACGACCTGACGTCCAGCGGAATGCCGCACCTCACCCTCGACAACCTCCCCGCCGCTCCCGAGCGGCCGGCGCTGGGCGGCACCGGCGCGTACGGCTGCGGCGCGCTGCAGAACGCCATCGCCGCGCGCTACGACGTCGAGCCCGGGTGCATCGTGCAGGCGCTGGGGTGCTCGATGGCCAACTGGCTGGCGATGGCGGCCATCCTCGCGCCGGGCGACGAGGTGCTGATCGAGCATCCCACCTACGAGCCGCTCCTCGCCATCGCCCGCAACCTGGGCGCGGCGGTGGCGCGATTCGAGCGCCACGCGGAGGACGGCTTCCGCATCGATCCGGACGAGGTCGCGCGGCGGATCACGCCCCGCACGCGGCTGATCGTCATCACCAACCTGCACAATCCCACCAGCGCGCTGACGGACGACGACACGCTGCGCCGCGTGGGGGAGACCGCCGATCGCGTCGGCGCGAAGGTAATGGTGGACGAGGTGTATCTCGACGCGCTTTTCGAGCCGCGGCCGCGCACCTGCTTCCACCTCGGCCCCGCCTTCGTCGCCACCAGCAGCCTGACCAAGGTGTACGGGCTGAACGGCCTGCGCTGCGGGTGGGTGATGGCGGAGCCGGCGCTGGCCTGCCGGATCTGGCGGCTGATCGAGGTGATGAACAACATCGGCGTGCACGTGGCCGAGCAGCTCTCCGTGGCCGCCTTCGCGGGGATCGACGCGCTGGCGACCCGATCGCGCCGCGTGCTGGACGCCAATCGCGATGCGCTGAACGCCTTCTACCGCACGCGCGGCGACCTCGAATGGATGCCGCACCGTGCCGGCACCGTATCGTTCCCGCGTCTCCGCGCATCCAACGCGCGCCGCCTCTGCCGCGTCTTAGAGACTGAGCACGATACCGCCGTCGTGCCCGGCGCGTTCTTCGGCATGCCGGAGCACGTCCGCATTGGCCTGGGTGTCGCGCCGGAGACCTTCGCGGCCGGGCTGGGGCGCCTGGGCCGCGCGCTGGACGGCTTGGGTCAGAACCGCAGCTGATTCCGCGTTCCTCCCCACATCTCCCTCAACCCTCGATCGCCAGATGATGAGACGCATCGCCTTCTCCGCCGCGCTCGCGCTCGCCCTCGCCGCGCCGGCGGCCGCACAGCAGCAGACGCAGCCGCAGGAGCCGCCGCTCCGCATCGCCGCCAGCAGCTACGCCACCGTGGAGGTGCACCTCAACTCGCGGCAGATCGGCGGGCGGTGGTACGAGGAAGACGCCGCGCTCACCGGACCCAGCCGCATCGCCATCAGCTACGGGCAGCCGCACGCGCGCGGGCGGCGCATCGAGGGCGGCCTCATCCCCACCGACACCGTGTGGCGCTTCGGCGCGAACATGGCGACGACGCTGCACAGCGATCTCGACCTCGACCTCGGCGGCGTGCGCGTCCCCCGCGGCGACTACTCGCTGTTCATCCTCCACACCGCCGCCGGCGCGTGGCAGATGATCGTCAACCGCGGCACCGGCCAGTGGGGCACCGACCGCGACGAGCGCGAGGACATGGGCCGCGTCACGCTGCAGGCACGCACGCTGGCCGAGGCCGAGGAGTCGCTCACCATCTACCTTGTCCCCGAATCGCCGCGGCCGGGCACCGGCTATGCAGAATTGCACGGCGTGCTCCGCATCAAGTGGGGCCGCACCGAGCTGAGCGCCCCGTGGAGCGTCGTCCAGCCGGCACCCGCGAGGTAATCGAAGAATAGGGGATGGAGATGTCGCGCGCGTTCGTGAAGGAAGATGCGGGAGACGTGGTGGTGCCCGGGCGCTATCCGCTCCCGGAGCGCGACGATCCGCGGTATGATGCGGCCGCCGCGCGCGTGCTGCTGGAGGCCGCCCGCGACGCCGACACCGGCTCGGGCGAGGCGGCCACCGGCTACCGCTGGGGCGAGGAGCGGCTGCACAAGCACGTCCGCCGCATCCTGGCCGAGGCCGAAGCGCTCCCCGAAGAGGAGCAGGACCGCCGCTTCATTCGCGTCGCCCGCCGCTTTCTCGGCCAGTACTGATCGAGCTTCTTCGCCTGGCACATGAAAGTCGCTCACGGCCGCGATGATCGTGCGTCCGCGCGTACGAGCGAAGCGAGCCAGTCCCTCCCCCAGTCTGTTTTGGGGGAGGGACAGACGCGAAGCGTCAGGGAGAGGGCGCACGCGCCGGATCCCCCGTAAACATTAGCGATTGGTGACGGAACGCCTCGCCGGAACGGGCCGCGGGCGCGGGGGCTTCCCGGGGGCGTTATCTTTCGTCGCATCGGATGGATATTCCATAAGATGCGCCCCAACCCGGATACGGAGAGCCCGTGACGCACGAAGAGCTGGTCATGGAGATGTCCGCCGCGCGCAAGCGCCGCGAAGAGGCCACCGCCCGCGCCATCCGCGACGCGCGCGTGCTGGCGGTGCGCGCCGCCGTGCCGCCGGGCGCCCCGCAGCAGGAGATCGAGGATCGCGCGCGCAGCTTCTATCCGCGCCTGAGCCCCGAGCTGATCACCGAGCTGGCGGGGATCGTCGTGGAGCAGCAGGGCACCCGCATCCCCGGCCACGACCCCGACGCCGACCTCCACCTGGACGACGAAGAGATCGATCCCGGGCTGTGAGGAACGGCGGTTGCACGGGTGGACAGGACGGAGACGCCTGATTCACCCGATTCGGAACGGAATCAACGCCAATGATCGATAGATTCTTCCCCCGCGCCGCGCTCGTGCTGGCGCCGCTGGCGCTGGCCGCGTGCGGCGGCGGGCGCGAGGCGCAGTCCGACGGCTCGACCGACGGCGTGCAGGTCAACACCAGCCGCACCCGTCCCGCCGCGGTGGCCTCCGGGGGTGACACCGCCGTCACCGCCGCGCCGCAGACCTCGGCCCCCGCGCCCGCCGCGGAGCCGAGGGACGCGACGCCGTCCATCCCCCCCGCCGCGACGCCGGCGGGCGGCGCGAACGCCGCGCCCGCGGGACGCCAGGACGCGAACGCCATCCTCGCGCGCGTCGAGCAGACCGCGTCGGGGATCCGCACGCTGGAAGCGGACTTCGTGCAGAACCTGCGCGTGCCGCTGCTGGGGACCGACCGCCGCAGCACGGGCAAGCTGTACCAGCGCAAGCCCGACCGCTTCCTGATGCGCTTCACCGACCCGGCGGGCGACGTGATGGTGGCCGACGGGCGGTACTTCTGGATCTACTATCCCAGCAGCGACCGCACGCAGGTCATCCGCACCAGCATCGCCGAGGGCGGCGAGCAGGCCGACTTTCAGCGGCAGTTCCTGAGCAACGCCACCGACCGCTTCGTGGCCACGCTGAACGGCGAGGAGGTGGTGGACGGCCGCCCCGCCTGGGCGCTGACGCTGGTACCCAAGCGCGAGTCGCCGTACAAGGTGATCCGGATCTGGGTGGACAAGTCCGACAACCTGGTGCGGCGCTTCGAGATGACCGAGGAGAACGACTCCGTGCGCCGGCTGGAGCTGCGCAACCTGAAGGTGAACCAGCCCGTCTCCGACGCGCTCTTCACCTTCACCCCGCCCGCGGGGACGCACGTCTTCGAGCAGTAAGCCGCATCCGCCGCAGAATGCCGAAGCCCCCGCCCGGATCTCTCGGGCGGGGGCTTCATCGTCTCGGAAGGCCGACTCACGCGACCTGCTGAACGGCGGTTCCGATTTCGTACAGGTACTCGGGTGCCAGGTCGGCGCCGTTGGGCCACTCGATCGTCCGCGTCTCGGGGTTCACGGTCACCTGCGCGAAGAACGAGTGATCTCGCAGCGGCTCGAACACCTCACCGTAAAGCTCGCCGGAGAGATCGACCTCTTTCACCGAGCCGTCGTCGAACTCCAGCAGCAGGCGGTATTCGCCGAGGTACGTGACCTTTTCAACGTGAAGAAACACTGCGCACTCCTCACGGAAGCGGGGGAATGGGGACGAGCGGCCGCCTGTTCCGTGCTCGCTCCCAGTTCTCGAGAAGTTCCTGCTGGTGCAGGTCCGCCCATTCAAATACCAATTGCAGCGCTCTTCGTGCCATCGTTCCTTCCACCATGCCGCTTTGGATCTCGATGAGGGCCTCCTGGTCCTGATATCGTATGTGGAAGTGAGGGGGATTGTGGTCGCCGAAATTCATGTATACCACGATCCCGTAAAAACGGCTGATCGTCGGCATGTTTGAGAAGGATGGGTGAAAGCGGGGAGTGGCCTGAGGAAGGTCGATGATATCTCTATCGGGCGCGGCGTGCAACCGGGCCCGTCACGCCTCAGCTCGGCTTGCCGGCGGCCAGCCAGGCCTTCAGGCGCTCCATGAAGGCGCGGATGTCGAGCGGCTTGACGACCAGGTCGTTGCACCCGGCCTCGAGCACCGCGTGGCGCGCGCCCTCCATGGCGGTGATGGCGATGATCGGCACCTGGCGGAACGCCTCGTCGGCGCGCAGGGTGCGGGTGGCCTGGAAGCCGTCCACGCCCGGCATCATCATGTCCATCAGGATCAGGTCGGGGTGCTGCGCCCGCGCCACGTCGATGGCTTCCACGCCATTGGTGGCCGCCAGCACGCGGTACCCCAGCGCGTCGAGCAGCGTGCACAGCGCGTCGCGGCTGTCCTCGTGGTCCTCCGCCACGAGCACGACCGGCGCCGTCGCCGGGTCCAGCCGCGGCGGCAGGTAGGTGCTCAGGTGCGGGGCGCGCGCATCGCGCGGATCGGAACGCACGGGAGTGTCGACAGCCTGAGCTGACACGGGCATGGGGAACAGGGATCGCCGGGGAAACCAGCCGGAGCGGGGGCGAATGACGGAAGCAGGGAGATCGCAAGGAGCGTACCGGTAGGGACATCACCGCGCCGCCGTCCGGGGGGTGATGTCCCCTGTCCCGGCGCGGAGGACGGGGTTATGATCCGGCCGCCGGTCCGCCTTTCCCGCCAGGTGCCCCATGCCCGTGATGCAGCTCACCCGCAGGGTCCGCTTCAGCGCCGCGCACCGCTACCACCGCCCCGAGTGGAGCGACGAGCGCAACCGCGAGGTGTTCGGCCCCTGCAGCAATCCCCACGGCCACGGGCACGACTACCTCCTCGAGGCCACCGTCGCCGGTGAGGTCGATCCCGTCACCGGCTTCTCGGTGGACCTCGGTGTGCTGGACCGCGTGCTGCACGAGGAGGTGGTCGTCCCCCTCGACCACCAGCACCTGAACCACGCCGTCCCCGGGTTTGCGCCGGGCGGGCTGATCCCCACCAGCGAGAACATCCTCCTGCTGGTCTGGGACCGCGTGGCGCCGCGCCTGGCGCCCGCGCGGCTGCTGCGCCTGCGGCTGCACGAGAACCCGGACTTCTACGTCGATTACAGCGGTCTGGAGGGGGGGGACGCGTCGCACACCGGCTTCGGCGCGGGCTGCGGGGACCCTCACCCCCCGGTTCCCTCTCCCGACAGCAGGGAGAGGGGGTGACGCGGGGGAGATTGCGGCTCGGGTCCTCGACAGCATTGCGGGGCAACTTTCAACAGCTCGCGAAGAGATCATCGTCTTTGCGAATCTCAACCGCGACGCTGTGAAAGCCCACCTCGCGGTCAGGTCTCCCCCTCTCCTGCTGTCGGGAGAGGGGGCCGGGGGGTGAGGGTCCAGGCAGGACGCGCGAGAACTTCGTCGTGCTCCAAAACAACAGCGGCGGACGATGCGAGATCGTCCGCTGCTTCGTCGTCTCCGTCGCCCGGTTCAGGAGCCGATGGACTGCGCGGTGGCGGGGATGGGGCGCGTATCGGCGTCGTCGGCGCGGAGCTCGTCGGCGCGGGGGACGCCGCGCGGGGCCAGCCAGTTGGCGCGGACGATGTGCCAGAACGCCGCGATCCCGTCGCGCCAGCCGATCTTCTTCCCCTCGCCGTACGTCCGGCCGGCGTAGCTGATCGGCACCTCGTACACCCGCGCTCGCGACTGCGCCAGCCGCGCCGTCAGCTCCGGCTCGATGCCGAACCGGTCGGTGCGCAGGGGGAGCCGCTTCAGCAGGTCCGCGCGGACCATCTTGTAGCAGGTCTCCATGTCGGTCAGGTTCAGGTCCGTCAGCATGTTGCTGAGCAGGGTCAGGAACCCGTTTCCCACGCGGTGCCAGAAGTACAGCACGCGCCGCGGACTGCCGGTGAAGCGGCTGCCGAACACCGCGTCGGCCCGCCCGTCGGCGATGGGCTCCAGCAGCCGCGGCAGGTCGAAGGGATCGTACTCCAGGTCGGCGTCGTGGATCACCACCACGTCGCCGGTGGCGTGCTCGATCCCCTTCCGCACCGCGGCGCCCTTCCCCTGGTTGCGCGGGTGCTTCAGCAGCACGTCCACCAGCCCCTCGGCGTGCAGCGCCTCGAGCACCGCCAGGCTGCCGTCGGTGGAGGCGTCGTTCACGCAGATCACCTCCAGGCGCAGCGGCACGGCGCGCAGCCGCTCGACCGAGGCGCGCACCAGCTTCTCCTCGTTGTAGACCGGCACCACCACCGACAGCACGAGACCGCTCATGAAGTCCTCCATTCAGCGTCCAGGCTTCCGCGCCACCGCCAGCAGGCTCTGCCCCAGCGGCGGGCTGATCCGGCTTTCCACCGCGCGCACCCACGGCACCACCCAGCGGTCGTAGGTTCGCGCGTCGCTCGCCTTCACCGTCGTCCGGCGGAGCACCTTCCCCGCCAGCCACCAGGCCGCGACACCCGGCAGGTTCATGTACCGCACGTCCACCGGCTCGAGCCCCGCCTCCTCCAGCCTCCCCCGCAGCACCGGCTTCGTGTAGCGGCGGAAGTGGTCGAACGCGCGGTCCAGCGAGCCAAACAGCGCGGGGAGCGCGGGGACGAACAGCAGCACGTGCCCCCCCGGCGCCAGCGCGCGCCGTGCCGCGCGGAGGAAGGCGACGTCGTCCTGCACGTGCTCCATCACGTTCACCGCGACGACGGAGTCCGCCGAATCCGGCTCCAGCGAATCGTCGAGATACCCGTGCCGCGCAGTCACCCGCGCGTCGGCTGCGAAGCGGCGGGCGAGGTGCGGAAAGTTGTTGTCCGCGGGCTCGATGGCCAGGATCTCCGCCTCGGGCGCGCGCGCCAGCAGGTGCTCGGTGAAGGTGCCGATCCCCGCGCCCACCTCCACGATGCGGCGTCCCAGGTGCGGCGCGAACCGCCCCGAGATCCACCCGTAGTAGTTGCGCGCCTCGGCCAGCGCGTCGAGCTCCTCGCCCGAGTAGGTGAACTCCGTTCCGGTGGCCGCGGCTTGGGTCGTCGTCATCGCGCGTTCGGGAGCGGCGCCCAGGCGCCGCGGCAGTCCATGGCGGGGTCGCGCGGAAGCGGCGGCACCGCGATCGAGAAGGGCCCCGGGTCCGACGGCCCCGGGCGCAGGTCGTACAGGTAGAGCGAGGCGCCGACGGCCACCTGGTCGTCGAGCCGGCGGCCGACGTGCTCCAGGAAGCCCACGATCAGCGGCTTCTCGTCGAACTCGCCCACCGGCGTGCCGTCCACCATCAGCACCCACACGCGCGGGAGGCCGCGCAGCCGCGCCAGGTCCTCCACGTACGCCTGGGGCCGGAGCCGCGCGCAGACGCCGCGGACGGTGTGTGCCGCGTCCCACCCGTACCGCCCCGCGTAGTACTCGAAGCTGGGGAGGCCGTTGTAGTACACGTACATCACGTCCCCCGGCCGCCGCTGCTGGTTCGCGTACTCCAGCAGCGGCTTGATCTCCCCCCGCAGCTGGGGGACGGAGAAGGCCGCATACGAGGCCGCGGGAAGGAGCACCAGCAGCGCCGCGAGCGCGAAGGCGATCCGTCCCGCCGCGCGCGGCAGCATCCGCGGAAGCGCGGCCACGCCCTCCGCCACGATAAACGCCAGCGAGGGGATGAGGAAGATCAGCACGCGCCCGCCCGCCTGCGCGGTGCTGCCGAACGGGTACACCTCCGCCGCGCTCGCCACGATCGCCAGCAGCATGGGCGAGACGAGGAGGGCGAGGCGAAAGCGCCTGCCATGCCGCCACATCCACGCGCATCCCAGCGCGAACGCGAGCGCCGCCGCGGCCGCCGCGACCACGCTCAGCGGCGTGGGATCGCGCCCCAGGATCCCCAGCGGCTCGCGGAACACGCGCGTCGCCATGCGGGGAATCCACGTCCAGTCCATGACCGTCCGCGGACGCAGGGGGAGGAAGCCGGAGCGCCAGAACGCGCGCATGTATTCCGGGTCGATCAGCTGCCGGCGCGAGACCAGGTACGCCCCCGCGAAGCTCACGATCCAGACCGCCGCCGTCGCCGCGAGCATGGCGATCCAGCGCCGGTCGCGGAGACGCAGCGCGCGGAGGCCCAGGCAGAGCCCCGCGCCCGCGAGAACGAACACGGCGGGCTGGGAGAGCCAGACGAGGGCCGCGCCGGCGAGCGCGAACGTCGCCATCGTCCGCCCGTCTCCCCGCCGGCGCGCGGCGGAGGCGGCCAGGCCGAGGAGCGCGACCGAGGCCAGCGCGTCGAAGGCGTACGGCTTCACCTCCGACGAGTAGTACACCAGGAACGGCGCCAGCGCCACCAGCGCGACCGCCAGCGGCAGCGCCGGCCGGCTCACGTAGCGGCGGGCGACGCGCGGGAGGAGGAGCAGCGTCGCCAGCCCCGCGAGCAGGGGGACCAGGCGGAGCGCGTACTCGGAGCTGCCGATCGCCAGCGAGGCCGCCTTCTCCAGCCAGAGGAAGCCGAGCGGCGCCGTCGGACCCCGATCGAGCGGCTGCGCCAGGCCGAGAAAGCCGCGGCGCAGGAAGTTCGTTGCCAGCAGCGCCTCGTCGAGCCAGAGCGCGCGGCTCACCGCGTACTGGCCCAGGCGCAGGAGCACGCCCAGCGCCAGCGCCAGCATCACCAGCTGCCGGGTGCGGCGGCCGGGCGCGGGCGGCGGCGATTCCTGGGTCTCCCTGGAATGCGAAAGGCGGTCTGCAGGAGCCGGCGGCTCCCGGACCGCCCCGCGAGCGGTGGTGGCGTGCACTGTCACTTCCCGGCGAAAGAGTCCCGCGGTGCTGCTAGCAGTTGGTGATGTTGCCGTCGACGTCGACCTCGCGGCCGTTCCAGGGCCCCGTGGGCGCCAGGCACAGCGGCAGCCCCACGTTGCCGCTCCAGGTATAGTACTTCACCCCGGTGGGCGGCGCGAACCCCACCACCCGCAGGTCGGAGTCGGTGTTGGCGTACGTGCCGTTGTTGGCGTAGTACGCCTGCTGCAGGCTGTACACCTGCTTCAGGATGATGTCCGCCTCCTTCTCCTTCGACTGGTGCGCGGTCACGTTGTAGCGCGGCAGCGCCAGCGCGGTCAGCACGCCGATGATCACCACCACGATCATGAGCTCGACCAGCGTGAATCCTTGCTCGTCGGCGAATCTGCGTCCGTTCGTCCGAGGGCCCATGGTTCGGGAGAGGTGGGAGATGGAGGGTTCGCGGCCGTCGGGCCGTTCAAAGCGAGCGGGGGAGCCGGGAGGTCCCGACTCCCCCGCCGGAGCCGATCAGCTGAACCCGGATCAGCAGTTCGAGCTGTTGATCTGGCCGGTCGCGGTGATGGTGCGGTCGCAGTAGCCGCTGCCGGTCTTGGTCATGGTGATCGGCGGGCCCGAGATCGACGGGGCCGCGTAGTTCTTCAGGCCCAGCGTCGTGTTGGTGTCCCAGCCCACCGTCTGCAGGTCCGCGTCGGTCGTGGCCCACGTGCCGTTGTTGGCGTAGTAGGCGTTCTCGAGCGTGTAGATCTGCTTGAGGATGCCGTCCGCCTCCTTCTCCTTCGCACGGGCCGAGGCCTGCGTGAAGCGCGGGATGGCGAGGGCCGCCAGGATGCCGATGATGACGACTACGATCATCAGCTCGATCAGGGTGAAGCCCTTCGAGTTCCGAAGGTTGCGCATGGGGTGCCTCCGAGTGGCGTGGAGTGAAAACCGTCCGCCGGTCCGCGGCGGCTCGTCCCCCTGGGGGGCAACGGCCGTTCCAGATCGCAGTGAGGCACGTAAATTATTGATTTTCATTGATTTAGCTGATGCGTTCCCGTTTGGGAATGGCGAATTTCGCAATCCATCCTGCATGATCTCTCGCAACTTGCAACCGGCCCGCGAACGCGTTTCCGCCGCTCCCGCGAGCGCCGAATTCCTCCGTCTCCACGGGCGCCCGGCCTCCGTGCAATGCTGCCCATGCCGTGCGACCCCGAGCTCCGTCTCGCCCGCGCGTGATGCTGCGCGCGGAGGTGTCGGGATGCGCGGTGCGGGCGGCGCCGGTCCATCTCGACGCGCCAGCCGGCGGCCTCGCGCTCGACGGCGAGTTCGTGGTGCGGCACACCCCCGCGGCGCGCGGTTTCGGCGACCCGGGGGTGCTGCTGCTCCGGCCCCTGCTGGCCGGGGAGCCACTCGCGTGAATCCCGCTCGCCTGGAGGTGCGTGGCCGTGGAGCCGTATACAAAGCGAGCGGGGGAGCCGGGAAATCCCGACTCCCCCGCCGGAGCCGACCAGCTGAACGCGGTTAGCAGTTCGAGCTGTTGATCTGGCCGGTCGCGGTGATGGTACGGTCGCAGTAGCCGCTGCCGGTCTTGGTCATGGTGATCGGCGGGCCCGAGATCGACGGGGCCGCGTAGTTCTTCAGGCCGAGCGTCGTGTTGGTGTCCCAGCCCACCGTCTGCAGGTTCGCATCGGTCGTGGCCCAGGTGCCGTTGTTGGCGTAGTAGGCGTTCTCGAGCGTGTAGATCTGCTTGAGGATGCCGTCCGCCTCCTTCTCCTTCGCGCGGGCCGAGGCCTGCGTGAAGCGCGGGATGGCGAGGGCCGCCAGGATGCCGATGATGACGACCACGATCATCAGCTCGATCAGGGTGAAGCCCTTCGAGTTCCGAAGGTTGCGCATGGGGTGCCTCCGAGTGGGGCGTTGGGTGAGAACCGTCCGCCGGTCTTCGGCGGCTCGGCCCCCCCAGGGGCAACGGACGTTCCAGTTCGTAGCAGAATGCATAAGTTTTTGTCCCAGGCACATTTGAGCGAATCCACCCCTCTCGGGAATCCCGGATTTCGCAATCCATCCTGCATGATCTCTCGCAACTTGCATTCGGTCGCCGGGCGGGTTGCCGCCGCTCCGGTGGGGCGCTACCGTGAGCGCCGCATCCCCGGTCTCCACCCGTCTCCGGCCCCGGTTCCGCCCCCTGTCCATGCCGCCCGACCTCGATCCGCCTCGCGCCTCGCGCGTGACGCCGCGCGCGGCGGTGCTGGCGAGCGCGCTGCTGGCGGCGCTCGTCTACGCCAACGCGCTCGGCAACGGCTTCGCGCTCGACGACGAGTTCGTGGTGCAGCACAACCCGGCGGTGCGCGGCTTCGGAGACCCGGGGGTGCTGCTGCTGGGCCCTTACTGGCCCGGGAGCCACGTCCTCTACCGCCCGCTGACGCTGCTCACCTTCGCCGTCGACTGGGCGCTGGGCGGCTCGGCGACGTGGATGCATGCCGTCAACGTCCTGCTGCACGCCGGGGTGGCCGCGCTGGTCGCGCTCCTCCTCCTGCGCCTGCGCGCGTCGCCCGCGGCCGCGCTGGTGGCCGGCGCCATCTTCGCCGTGCACCCGGTGCACGTGGAGGCGGTGGCGAACCTCGTCGGCCGCTCCGAGCTCCTGGCCGCGCTCCTCTCCCTCGCCGCGTGCGTGGCCTACCTCGCGCGCCCGCGGCCGAAGGTGGGGACGGCGGCGCTCGCGGGGCTGCTCTACTTCCTCGCCCTCTGCGCGAAGGAGAGCGCGCTCGCCCTCCCCGCGCTGCTGCTGGTGGTGGATGCAGTGCGGACGCGCGACGAGCGCATTCCCGCGCTTCGCCTTCTCCGCGACAACCTGGCGGTCCTCGGCGCGTGCGCGATCGCCTTCGCGGGCTACCTGGCGCTCCGCGCGGTGGCGACGGGGAGCGCGCTGGGCGCCGAGCCCGCGCCGTACCTGCGCGGCATCTCCACGGCGGACCGGCTGGCGACGGCGGTGCGGCTCTGGCCCGAGTACCTGCGCCTCCTCTTCTGGCCGCGCGACCTTGCGGCGGAGTGGGGGCCGGACCTGGTCCGCCCGGTGGGATGGTCGCACCCGCTCGTCTGGCTCGGCCTCGCGCTGGGGGTGGGGATCGCGATCGCCGCGGTGCGGTCGTGGCGGGGGGATCGATGGATCGCGGCGGGCGTGCTCTGGTTCGCGCTCTCCGTCTTCCCCATCTCCCAGATCCCGTTCCCCATCGGGACGCTGCTGGCGGAGCGGACCCTCTATCTCCCCTCCATCGCCCTGGCCTTCCTGGTGCCGCCGCTCTGGTCGCCTCCGGAGCGCGAGGAGCGGATCGGCAGGTGGGCGCCCATCGCCGCGGCGGTGATCGTCGTCGTCGGGGGGATGCGGACGTGGCTGCGGACGCCGTCGTGGAGCTCGACGCGGGCGGTGTACGACACGCTGGCCGCCGAGCACCCGGAGTCGTGGTGGATCGACTGGCGCGCGGGGCAGCTGCTGACCATGGCCGGCCGCGGCGGCGAGGCGGTGCCGTGGTACGCACGCGCACGCGGAAAGATCGGCCCCGGCAACCTGAAGCTGGAGGTGGAGTACGCCACGCTGCTGATGAGCCTGGGCGGCTACGGCGACGCGGAGCCGGTGCTGCGCGGGGCGATGCGGAACTTCCCGCGCTCGTCCACGCCCGGCGTGCTGCTGGCCTCGCTGCTGATCCAGCAGGGGCGGTATGGCGATGCGCTGCCGGTGCTCGACGCAGCCGCGCGCGCGCTGGAGCCGGGCCGCTCGAACGTGGAGGTGATCGACCGCCGCGCGCTGGCGCACGACGGGATGGGCCGCGTCGACCTCGCGCTCGGGGAGCGGCGGGTGACGCTGGCCGACCCCGCCTTCCGCGCGTATCCGCACACGTGGTATCACTTCGCGCGTCTCCTCGCCGAGCGGGGGGATACGGCCGGCGCGCGCGCCGCGCTGGACAGCGCGCGTCTCCGCGTCCCGCCCGGGCTGCGGCCGGCGATGACGCTCGATCCGCTCCCGCCGCTCACCGCGCCGCTGATGCGCGGCTGGCGCGCGCTCCCGCAGCCCGGCCCCGGCGCGGCGCCATGACGGACGCCATCTCCCCGCCGGACGTGGATCGCGACGTTCTCTCCGGAGACGAGCGGCGGCGGCGCGCGCTGATCCTCGCCGGCGTGGCGCTGCTGGCGATGCTCGTGTACGCCAACGCGCTGCGCAACGGATACGCGCTCGACGACGAGAGCATCGTCTGGCGCAACCCCGTCGTGCACGGCTTCGGGCGGCTGCACGACCTGCTGCTCGGCCCGTACTGGCAGAAGTCGGGAGATCTGTATCGCCCGGTGACGCTCTTCTCGTTCGCGATCGACTGGACCCTGTTCGGCGGCTCCACGGCGGCGATGCACGCGGTGAACGTGCTTCTGCACGCGCTGGCCGCCGTGCTGGTGGCGGCGGTGGTGCTGCGGCTGGGCGGCGGCGCGATCCCGGCCGCGCTGGCGGGCGCGGTGTTCGCCGTGCACCCGGTGCACGTGGAGGCGGTCGCCAACCTCGTGGGCCGGGCGGAGGTGCTGGCGACGCTCTTCGTCCTCCTCGCCTGCCACGTCTACGTGCGCGGCTCGCCACGCTCTCCCGGCCGAATCGCCGCCGTCTGCGCGCTGTACCTGCTGGGGCTGGGGTGCAAGGAGATCGCGGTCACGCTCCCCGCGCTGCTGCTGGTGCTCGACGCCCTCCGCGCGCGCGCCGAGCGCGAGACGCCGTGGCGCATCTTCGTCCGCAACCTCCCCCTTCTCGCCGCAATGACGGCGACGCTGGGGATCTTCCTCGCCCTCCGCGTGAAGGCGAACGGGGGGCTGCTGGGGCTGCCGCCCGCGGCGTACTTCGTCGGCATCTCCACCGCCGACCGCCTGGCCACGGCGATGTCGCTCGTCCCCGAGTACCTGCGGTTGCTGCTGTGGCCGGCGAATCTCTCGTCGGAGTGGGGGCCGGACCTGCTGCGCGTCGTGGGATGGGATTCCCCTCGCGCGTGGCTGGGAGTGGCGATCCTGGTCGCGCTCGTGGCCGCGGTGATCGCATCGTGGCGGCGCGGGCGGTGGATCGCCGCGGCGGTGCTGTGGACGGCGCTCGCCATCTTCCCCGTCTCCGGCATCCCCTTCCCGGCGGGGACGATGCTGGCCGAGCGCAATCTCTATCTCCCCTCTGCCGGCCTCGCCTTCATCTTCTGCCCGCTGGTGGCCGCCGTGGCGACGCAGCGGCGGCAGGTGCGGCTGGCGGCGGCGGGCGCGTTCGCCATGCTGGCGCTGCTGGGGGCGATGCGGACGTGGACTCGCACGCCGGTGTGGGCGTCGTCGCGCGCGGTCTTCGAGGCGATGGTCGAGGAGCATCCCGACCACTGGTGGGCCGAGTGGAAGGCGGCGGTGATCCTGGCCAACCGCGGCCGCCGCGAGGAGGCGCTGCGCTGGTTCGAGCCGGCGCTGCGCAAGACCGGCTTCAACGACGTCAGCATCGACCTGGACTACGTGGCCACGCTGCGCGACCTGGGCCGCTTCGCGCAGGCCGAGCCGGTGCTGCGCCACCTGATGGAGGTGTATCCCCGCTCCGTTCCCGCGTACCTGGACCTGGCGTCGCTGCGGATCGAGCAGGGGCGGTACGGCGAGGCGCTGGCGCTGATCCAGGCGGCGGAGCGCATCCCCCGCTGGGGGGCGCTGTCGAGGGTGGAGATCCGCAACCGCCGCGCGCTGGCGCTGGACGGCCTGGGCCGGGTGGACGCCGCCCTCGCCGACCGCGCGTGGACGCTGCGCGACCCCGTCGTCCGCGCCAGCGGCCCGCCGTGGTACCACTACGCGCGCCTCCTCGCCCTGCGTGGCGACACCGCCGCCGCGCGCCAGGCGGCGGACCGCGCCCGCGCGCGCACCGTCCCCACGCTGCGGGAGATGGTGCGGATAGATCCGCTTCCTTCGCTGCAGGACCCGCTGGTGCGCGGCTGGGGCCCGATCGTCCTCTCGCCCGCATCCCCCGCCGCGCGCTGACGCCGCACTCAGCACTCGGCACTCAGCACTTCGTTGAGGGGTCCCGGGGTTTGCCGGGACCCCTCGTCCGGTGTATATCTGTCGGCTCCCAAAACACATGCACTGATTCGGAAAGAGGCCTGGAGTGAGCGAGACGCAGGACGGCATCACCGACGTGACGATCATCGGCGGCGGGCCCACGGGGCTTTTCGCCGCCTTCTACGCGGGGCTGCGCGGCGTTTCGTGCCGCATTGTGGATGCGCTGCCGCAACTGGGCGGGCAGCTGATGGCGCTCTATCCCGAGAAGTACATCTTCGACGTGGGCGGCCTACCCCGGATTCTGGCGAAGGACCTGGCGAAGAACATGATCGAGCAGGGCACCCAGTTCGGCCCCGAGGTGGTGCTGGGCGCCGAGGTGCAGCGGCTGGAGCGCGAGGACGGCCACCTCCGCCTGGTGACGCCGAAGGGCGAGTACCTGACGAAGACGGTGGTGATCACCGCCGGCAAGGGCGCGCTGAACCCGCGCGTGCTGGAATGCCCGGGGTGGGACGAGCACTACGAGCAGGACGGCAGCGGCGTGCACACGCACGTGCGGCAGCCCGAGGACTTCCGCGGCAAGCGCGTGCTGCTCGTCGGCGGCGGCGACAGCGCGGTGGACTGGGTGCTGGGCTTGAAGGGCGTGGCCAGCGAGGTGACGCTCATCCACCGCCGCCCCGAGTTCCGCGCGCACAAGGCCAGCGTCGAGCAGATGTGGGCCGCCGCCGAAGCCGGCGAGGTGGCGGTGAAGACGCCGTACGAGGTGCGCTCCATCCACGGCGAGAGCGGGTGCGTGGCGAAGGCCACCATCTACAACAACGATACCAACGAAGACGAGGAGATGGAGGTGGACGCGGTGGTCGCCCTCCTCGGCTTCAAGCCCGACCTGGGCCCCATCGGCAACTGGGGGCTGGAGCTGGAGCGCAACACCATCAAGGTCACCCAGCTGATGGAGACCAACCTCCCCGGCGTCTACGCCGCGGGCGACGTCGTCCACTACCCGGGCAAGCTCGAGCTCATCGCGACGGGGTACGGCGAGGCCGCGATCGCCGTCAACAACGCGGTGCACTTCATCAACCCGAAGGCACGTGTCAGCCCCGGACACTCCACGAACCTGAAGATCTTCAAGCAGGACGACTGATATTATCTCTAACAGAGGACACGGAGGACACAGAGGAAAGAGAAAAGAGCGTCGTTTCCATCTTTTCCTCTGCGTCCTCTGTGTCCTCTGTTAGAGATATAGGATCACCTCGGATGGGACTGATGGATTTCTCGGGCAAGAATGCTCTCGTTACCGGCGGGGCGGTGCGCCTCGGCCGCGCCATCTCGCTCGCGCTGGCGGGCGAGGGGATGCGCGTCGTCGTGCACTACAACGCGTCGTCGGCCGAGGCGGACGCGCTGGTCGACGAGATCCGGCGGGGCGGGGGAGAGGCGGCCGCGATCGGCGCCGACCTGTCGCACGGGGACGAGGTGCGGCGGCTGGCGGACGAGACGCCGCGCGCGTTCGGGGGAATCGACGTCCTCGTGAACAACGCCTCCGTCTTCCCGCCCGAGCGGCTGGAGGAGACCGACGAGGCGCTGTGGGAGCACACGCTGGCGGTGAACCTGCGCGCCCCGTTCTTCCTCATCCGCCATCTCGCCCCCGCGCTGCGCGAGCGCCGCGGCGCGGTGGTCAACCTGTGCGACCTGGCCGGGCTGCAGGCGTGGGGCGCGTACGCGGCGCACGGCGTCTCCAAGGCCGGGCTGGTGCACCTGACGAAGGTGGCCGCGCGGTCGCTGGCGCCCGAGGTGCGCGTGAACGGCATCGCGCCCGGCGCCGTGCTCCCGCCCGAGAGCATGGGCGCGGACGAGATCGCCGCGCTGGAGCGGAGCACGCCGCTCCGACGCATCGGCTCGCCGGACGATATCGTGCGCGCCGTCCTCTATCTCCTGCGCGCCGACTACGTCACCGGCGAGATCCTCGTCGTCGACGGCGGCCGCATGCTCCGCGGCTGATCGCCATCACCCCGACGGCGATTATCTCCCGCTCCCCTGTCCCCTGCCGTTGACCCGCCCCGGCCCGCTCGCCATTCTTAACCGGCCGAATCGACAGGCATTTCCGATCGTCAGCAGGGAGCTCCACGTGCCGGATATCGAGGTGGACGGAGAGGTTTCCGCGCGCCTGCGCGCCATCGCCCGCACGGTGGAGGAGGGCGGCCGCATCACCGCCGAGGACGCGGCGGTGCTCTGGCTCCACGCGGACGACGAGGAGCTGAAGCGGCTGGCGCAGCTCGTCCGCGGGCGCTACCACCAGCCCGGCCGCGCCACCTACATGGTGATGCGGATCATCAACTACACTAACGTGTGCGTGGCGCAGTGCGACTACTGCGCCTTCTACGTGCTTCCCAACCAGCCGGGCGGCTACGTCCTGACCCGCGACGACGTGTTCGCCAAGATCGACGAGCTCCTGGGCGTCGGCGGCGACCTGGTGGGCTTCAACGGGGGATTCAACCCCAAGCTCCCGCTCCACTACTACGCCGACCTCTTCGCCGCCGTGCGCGAGCGCTATGGCGACCGGGTGGAGTTCTACGCGCTGACCATCGCCGAGTTCATGTACCTGGCCGACCGCGCGAACCTTTCCCACCGCGAGGCGGCGGAGCGGCTGCGCGACGCGGGGGTGCAC